>JAPOOT010000448.1 GCA_026713285.1 Gemmatimonadota bacterium
CGAGGCGCAGGGACATATCGAGTGGATGGGAAAGAAACACCCCGATGTCCGCCCCGAACAGTACCATCACCACCTGATCGTGGACGATCCGTTCTGGATACGCCTCTGCACCGACCCGCGGCTCATCGACGTCATCGAACCGTTCCTGGGTCCCGACATCGCGCTCTTCGCGGCGCACTACATCAGCAAGCCGCCCCGGGACGGGCAGCCCGTGCTCTGGCACCAGGACGGAAACTACTGGCCGCTGGAGCCCATGGAGGTCATCACGATCTGGCTGGCCGTGGACGATTCGAACCCGGAAAACGGATGCATGCGGGTCGTCCCCGGCAGCCACCGGGACCGGAACCTGTTCAAACACCGCGCTTCGGACGGGGATAACGTGTTGCGTTCGGAACTCGATCTGAAGGTGGATGAATCCACTGCGGCGGACGTCGTCGTGCCGGCGGGCGGCGTTTCGCTGCACGATCCCTACCTGATTCACGGCTCTGAGGCCAACCGGTCCGACCGTCGGCGATGCGGGTTGACCCTCCGGTATATCCCCACGACCACGCGTATAAAGCGCGAGAACTTCCCGGCCTACCTTTGCCGCGGCAGGGCGGTGGAGGGCATCAACCACTATCCCCCGCTTCCCCGCTTCCGTGCCGGCGAACACTATCCCTTTAACGGGTGTGACCGGCCGCCGTGGAACTGACCGGACCTTCGCTCAGAATCCCCCCATACGCTCAGATTATCCCCATATCCTTCAATTCCTGCCTGACCGCGTACATGGCGCCTTCGGACGCCAGGACCCATAGACGGTCCCCTGGAGTCAGCCTGCGCATGATGTCGTGAAACACGTCGCTGACATCCGCTGCCGCGGCCATTTCCTCCGCGTCCATCTGCTCGTCCATCAAGGCCAGGTGCGCCCCGCCCGCGCCGGCCACGTGCACGGACCTCGACCGGTCCGCCATCCCATCCAGATCGTCGTCGGAGATCCACGGTCCGTTGCGTCCGTCACGTACGGCCTCGTCAAGCAGAAACAGGTAGTGGCCCCGCCGCCGGTCAAGCAGGCAGGTCCTGAGCGCTTCATGGAGAGAAGTCCTGTTCTTGATCGTCAATAGGCGTGCTTCCCGCTCATGGATCACCACCCGCTCGTCCCGCCCTCCGATGGACGTTACGGATTCGAGACCCTTGCGTATCGACACGGGACTCAGTCCGAGCGTGATTGCGGAGGCCGCCGCGGCCGCCGCGTTGTACACGTTGTGGAGCCCGGTTAACCGGAAGCGCACGTCCAGGGGACCCCGAGGGGTGATGAGCCGGAAGTTCGATTCTTCCGAGCCCAGGTCCACGTCGATCGCGTAGACCGTGGGCAACGGCCTTTCCCAACCGCAGCCTTCGCACGCGTAGTCGCCCAGATGGGCGAGGCAGGTGATTCGGTAGGTCAGGGGTACGCCGCAACGATGGCATGGCACCTCCGGAATGGACGAATCCGCCAGTTTCAGGCGCTCATCCTCCACACCGAAGTAGGTCAGCCGGGGCGGCACGCCGCGCGTGAATCCGCCGCAGAGGACCGGATCGTCCGCGTTTACGAGGATGTTCTGTCCGGCGGTCATGGCGCCGAACCCGTTGCGCCATTCCCCTGCCAGGGCAATGGTATCGACCCCTTGGCTCAGTTCATCGTCGTACAGATTGTTCAGTACGAGCGTGCGGGGACCGCATACCCTGATCGCCCTGCCAAGCATGCCGGTTTCGAAACCGAATACGCCGTAGTCCGCATGGATTTTGCCGCGCCGGTCGGTCGCTCTGACCAGGGTTGAGACCACCTCGTCGATGGAAGGTGCGATGTCTTCGGGGTAAAGCGTGCGTGCGTCGGCCTGCCGGAGAATCGCGGCCAGGATCCTGCAGGTCGTGTGCTTGCCGTTCGTCCCGGTAACTCCGACGACGCCTTGCTCGAACTGACGCGCCAGGGATCGGGCCAGTTGCGGCCAGGCGGCGGCAGTGAGGGTGCCCGGCGGGATGCGTCCGCGGGAGAAATCAAACAAATCGGCCGCCTTCGCGACGGACTTGTCAATCGAAAGGGCGGCCGATTGGAGTATACGCATAGGAGGTTGATCGATGCCGGGGAATCAACCCTTGGTCATATCTTTACGCCGCGCCATTCGTCCCTGTCACCGGAAATATCGACAATATTGCCGTCGGGATCGATGGCCTTGAAAGCGATCTCCGGCGGGGTCTCGGAGGAGATGGCGTCGCGGCCCTTAACGGTCTTCGGCGCTTCCGCTCCCCAGTTCCGGACCCTGTGCCAGGCGGCGTGGAGATCGTCAACCAACACGCCGAAGTGGATGTACTCCTCGCCTTCCTCGAGCGTCGGACGCGACGGATCGTCATGGGGTAGTAGCGTTATATTGGCGGTTCCGTCGCTGAGATCGACCGCTTCGCCGTTTCCCCGCCGGCCGATGAAGTCAAAACCGATGACTTCCTCGTAGAAACGCCGCGAGACCGCCACGTCCTGGCACCGAAGCGCCAGGTGACGCAGAAAAGCCATATCGTGATCCTCCGGATGCTACCGCCTATTGCCCGTTCTGCGGGAATCCGCCCTGGCTTAGAGCCGCTTCTCTTTGGCGATTTCCTCGATGGCGCCGATGAACTGGTCGGTCTGGGCATCGGTCACCATGACGTGCATCGACGTCCGGTTGGCGTCCCAGTTGATCTCGTCGTGGGTGACGTTCCGGATGTATATACGGTGGCGTTCCCACAGTGTGTCGTTCAGGTCGCGGGTACCCACGCCGCTGACCTTGAACGATACCAGCGCTGCGCTCATGCGCGGGTCCGGCGAACTGTAGACTTCGACGCCGTCCATGTTGCGCAGGGCGTTGGCCACCCGCACGGCCTGGTGGCGGTTGCGGCTTTCGACTGCCGCCGGACCGATCATGTTGTGGAAGTCCAGCGCGGCGTCGATGGCGACGCGCGCAGGCGCATTCGAGGAACCCCGCAACTCGAACTTGGCAGCTCCCGCCAGGTATTCGTCGTAGTATACCTTGGCGAAGCCCGTGGGTTCCATGCCGTACATGGTGAGTCCGTTCACGGGGCCGGAGTACATGGTCGGCCACACGCGGTCCACGATGTCCTCTTTCACGTAGAAGAAGCCGGTGTACATGGAGGCCATCATCCACTTGTGACACGGACCCGCGTACATGTCGCATCCCAGGGCGTGCATGTCGAGGTCGAGCATGCCCGGCGGCTGCGCCCCGTCTACCAGGGTCAGGATGCCCTTGGACCGGGCCATCTCGCAGATTTCCTTCACGGGAAGGACCAGGCCGTCGCCGTAATTGACATGGCAGAAGCTGAGCAGCTTCGTCCGCGGCGTGATGGCGGCCTCGAAGGCCTTCAGCAGCATATCGGGATTGTCGGGCGGATGGAAGTCCGGGGAGGACAGGTCGATCATCACGGTCTTCGTCCCCTGCCGTGCCGCCCGGAGATTGATAGGCTGAACTCCGCTGGAGTGATCGTGGTTGGTCGTCACGATCTCGTCGCCCGGCTCCATGTCGATACCGAATGTGCCGAAGTTCATGCCCTCGGTCGTATTGTTGGTAAAGGCGACCTCGTTCGACTTGCAGCCAATGTACTTCGCCATCTTATTCCGCATATTCGTCCGGAAGTCGCTGTTGTAGACGTAACTGGTGTAGCTCTTGTAGTTCGAGTTCGCGCCTTCCATCGCGGCGACCTGCGCCCGGTGAACCGGACCGGGGGACGGTCCGCGCGTACCGGTGTTCATGTAGGACACGCCATCGCGGATGATGAACTGGTCGGCCACCCAGTTCCAGTACGCCACGTCATCGGGTTCCGGAAGATGGTCTTCGGGTATGGGCGGCTTGGCCCCGGCCTTTCCGGCCATGGACAGCAATGCGGTTCCCGCGGCGAGCCCTCCTGCGATTCGCCCAATAAAACCTCGCCGGGACAGTGCTTTCAGTTTATCCGTATCCTCGTATTTTGGATCAAAATTCAAACCGGTCTCTTCCGTAATCATGGTGTATCTCCCAAGTGATGCCTCCGGCGCGCTCCTGCAGATAAACCGGTTTAGGCCACCGCGGCAGACTGTGCCAGGGGATCTGGAAATAAGACGATTGGAGCGAGAATCTGTAAAGAGAGTATACAGGGCACCGAAGGGGGACTTCAAGTAAAAACTGCATTTCACAGGATTTGCGGCAGGATGGTTCCGATTTCTGGTTGCGGGGTGCCGGAAACTCCGCTTACTTGATAGGTGCCTGTTCGATCTTCATGGGCAATTCCATCGGGGATAGCTGGATATAGTTGCCCGTTCGATTTTCGAGTGCAATTCTATCGGGGAAAGCTCGATTCGACCGCTCCGAGCCGGAAGGCAAGCGCATACAGTCCAGGGGCGACTACCAGTCACCGGCCGCCCATATCCGCCGCGAAGCCAGAAAGGGTATGCTACGTGAAAATCGAAGACATCGCCTCGTATTTCATCGGTGGCGGGTACGTCATCCGCATCCGGACCGACAGTGGCCTCACCGGGGTGGGCCAGACCGCCTGCTGGGGATACCCGGAAGCCGTACACCAGATCGTGGAGCGGTTCAAAGACTACCTGGTGGGACAGGACCCCTTCCGCATCGAGCATCACTGGCAGTACCTCTACCGCATGTCGCCCTTCCGGGGAAGCGCCTTGTCCGGTGCGGTCAGCGCCGTCGACATTGCTCTATGGGATATCAAGGGGAAGCACTTCGGCGTACCGATCTGGGAATTGCTTGGCGGGAATTGCCGGGACAGGGTCAGGCTTCATTTGCTGGGTGGCGGCGGCACCCCGGAGGCCATGTACGAGTCCGCGCGCAACGCCGCGACAGAGGGCTTCACGGCGCTCAAGTTCGACCCCCTGCCGGGCGGCTACCAGGACATGGCCCTGGACCGGATGATACGTACCGCCCGGGATCTCGTCGCGGCAGCCCGGGACGGCGGTGGTCCGGACATGGACCTCATCGTGGAGGTCCACCGCAAGCTGACCCCGTTGACCGCCATGCCACTGGCCAACGCCCTGACCGAATTCAACCTCTATTTCATCGAGGATCCGATCCAGATCGACAGCATCATGGCCCAGGGCGAAATCGCACGGCGGATCGGCATCCCCGTCGGGAACGGGGAACGCCTCAACACCATTTGGGAATTTCAGGAACTCCTGGCCCACGGCGGACCGCAATACGTGCGGCCGGACGTGGCCCTGGCGGGCGGCCTGACGCACTGCAAGAAGATCGCCGCCATTGCCGAGGCCCATCACTGCGCCGTCGTCACCCACAATTTTCTGACGCCCCTCATCACCGCCGCTTCCGTTCACCTGGACACCTGCATTCCGAACTTCGTGACGCAGGAGTACAGCATGGGGGACGAATCGGAGGCCGGCAGGGTGTACCGGACCAACATCAGGCGGGAAGGCGGATACATACCGATACCCCGCGATCCGGGCCTGGGTGTCGAACTGGACGACGAATCGCTGGCCGGCGCGGCGTTTTCGCCAATGAATACAGCGAATACGTTGCTCAGGTCGGACGGTTCGGTGGCCAACTCGGTCTAAGACTTCACGCCCCGGCGCAGGGCCGGGAGGTAGAGAGCGTACATGCGTCGATTCAGTTTACTGCATCCGCTGTGGATGGCCTTTTACGACGGGGAGATCTACGAGGATGTGGCCCGGTTCTGGCGAAACCGCGTCTTTTTGTACCTTGTCCTGCTTCTGGCCCTGACCTGGATACCCGTCACGATACAGATCCAGAACCAGGTGGACGAATGGGTCAGCCGGGAGGCCCCGTTCTATATCGACCAGGTCCCTGACCTGAGCCTGTCCGGCGGCGAACTGTCCACCTCATCCTCCGCGCCGACGCTGCTGCGTGACCGGGACGGGACGGTCCTGGCCGTGATCGACCCTACCGGCCGGTACACCAGCCTGGACGACACCGTAGCGCCGGTGCTGGTGACGAAGACCCGGATCTTCGTCCGGGGAGAGGGCGACCAGGTCGAAGTCAGTACACTGCCGGACGGACCGCCGGAGACGCTGACCCGGGAGGACCTGTACGTGATTGCGGACTGGACCCGGTCCCTGGTCAACACGCTGCTCTTGCCCGTCCTGCTCGTGTTTTCCTTCGCGTACCGGTCGCTGCAGGCGCTGCTCTACGCCTATGTGGCATCGTTTTTCACGGCGTCCAACGGAGGGAGCCTTCCGTACCGTACGCTCCTGAACCTGGCGGTCATCGCCATCACGCCGGCCGTCGTGCTGGACACCGTGCACGTGCTCATGGAATCTCCGCTGCCGGACTGGTTCTGGTGGCCGGCATGCGTGGTGTTGTCCCTCGGCTATCTGCGCTTCGGCATCCGGGTCACGCTGGAATCCGAAAGGCGGTCCGCGGCCTGAACGCTGGAGGCATGTCTGTCGCGAAGATAATGGTTTCGGCATCCGGGTCACGCTGGAATCCGAACGGCGGTCCGCGGCCTGAACGCCATCGGTATGTCTGTCGCGAAGCAAAGGCATCGAGCAAAACGGGTTTCAGGACATTGCATGATCATCGCATCGAGTAATGGTCGTCCTTTCTTTCACCCACAGATGTGAGGAAACGCCGTGAAACGCATATTGCTTTTGATTAACCATCACAGGCCGCCGTTCAGCCAGTTCGCAGCCATGTTCGAAGGGGTCGTGAACGGCGCTTCGCATTTCAAGCTGGAGGTAACCGACGACCGGGACGCGCTGTGCGACCTGTCGGATTACGACGCCGTGGCGCTGTACATTGCGGCCGGAGAACTGAGCCGGGAGCAGGAACAGGGGATCACCGGCTACGTGCGGAACGGGGGCGGGCTGCTGGCCGTGCACACCGCGAATGCGGGACTGGCGAAATACGCCGACTACATCGAGATGATCGGTACCGAATTCATCGGCCACGATCCGCTGGGTGACTTCGACGTGGAAGTCGATCCGTCCTTCGACGACATTCTGCCGCGTCTGAGCCGGAGTTTCCGCGTCGAAGACGAATGCTACAACATGGACATCAAGACGGAGGCGCCGCTCAAGTGGTTCCAGCACGGGATCTGGAAACTTGAACGCAAGCCCCTGGGATACGTGCGGGACTATGGGAAGGGCAGGATATTCTATACGGCCCTCGGCCACGACAACCGGGCCTTCGTCCACCCCGATTTCCAGGACCAGTTGATCAAGGGGCTGCGCTACGTGTGCGGGATGGCCGACGGATCGCCCGTCCGCATCGGACTGGTGGGATACGGGCCGCTGTTCGGCATGGGGAAGCATCACAGCGATCAGATCGCCGCGACCCGCGGTTTCGAGCTGGGAGCGGTCTGCGACCGGGACCCCGCACGGCTGGAAGCGGCGCGGGAGGAGCAGGGCGACCACGTGCCCATGTTCCAGGATGCAGCGGAAATGGCCGGGAGCGGGTTGGTCGATCTCGCCATCGTCATCGTCCCCCACGCCTATCACGCGCCCGTCGCGAAGCCCCTGCTCGACGCCGGCCTGCACATCATCACGGAGAAACCCTTCACGGTCAAGGTTTCCGAGGCGGACGAACTGATCGCCCTGGCCAGGGACCGGGGCGTCATGATCTCCGTGTACCACAACCGGCACTGGGACCCGGATATCCTTTCCATGAAGGAGATCGTCGGCAGGGGCGATATCGGAGAGGTGTATTCCATAGAAAGCGCCCTGGTCGGGTACGGCCTGCCGGGCCAGGCGTGGCGATCCGAAAAGTCCATTTCCGGCGGTGCGATGTACGACTGGGGCGCCCACAATTTCGAGAAAATCCTGCAGTTGGTGCCGAGGTACGATGGTCAGGGAAACCGGATCAACAAGCGGGCTACCCTCTACGGAAACTACATGAAACGGGTCTGGCACAGCGTCACCAACGAGGATTACTGCCGGGCGTACGTTCGTTTCGATTCGGGCATGGAGGCTCAGTTCACGACCTCATCCATCCATGCGTCCCGCAAGCCCATGTGGACCGTCCAGGGGACCGGCGGTTCGATCGTCATGGAAGGTGGCGACGGCGCGGGCACGGTGACGATGGCCAGCGCGGACGGACGCCACCGGGCCGTGGAGGTCAAACCCTATGACCGAGGCCATAACTGGCAAGGCTACTACAAGAACGTGGCCGACCACCTGCTCGCCGGCCTGCCCCTGGAGATCACCGGGGAATGGGCAAAGGGACCCATTCAGTGTGTCGAGGGTTGTGAAACGGCTTCGAGAGAGAATAGACTGGTGGAAATCGAATTCGATTTCTAGTCGCCGGCTAACCCGGAAGAGGCAACTCCGATATGACGAAAAAAGAGAAACTGGAAGCAGGATTCACCATACTCGCCATCTTCGCGCTCTGGCCGGTGATCCTGGGTTGGGAAAACCCGATCTACCAGGTCGTCCTCGTCGTGATCCTGGTCGTGTTCATCGCACTCGTCGCCCAGAAGTTCCGCCGCCTCCGGTCCATCTATAACGCCTCCAAAGTGGAAGCGAAGAAGCGCAGGCCACCCGGTGGTAAAGCGGACGATCCCTTCGGCTGACGGAGCGTTGTCCCGCGACGAGTGCGCTGTCAGGCGTATTTCCCCGGAAGTTCCGGAGCGGAGATCTCGTCGAGCAGGATACGGTCTTCCGGTTCGAGCGTCCATCCCACGGCCCCAAGCGACTCCTCGACCTGTTCGGGAAAGTCCGGACCGATGATCGGCGCCGTCACCTCATCGTGGTCCAGGATCCAGGCCAGCGCCACCTGGGCCGGCGTCCTCCCGTACTTATCGCCCAAGGTAATCAGCGTCTGCACGATGCCGTCCAGCTTCTCGGTCATGGCCTCGTCGAAGGGATACGAACTGCGGCTCAGTCCCGGGCGGGGATTCCTCCCCCAGGGGCTGTTTTCGGGCGGCACGGCCCCGCGGCGGAACTGGCCGGTCAGCAGGCCGATGGCAAGCGGGCTGTAACACATGAGACCGAGTCCGTGGTCCCTGGCCATGGGCATGAGTTCGAGTTCCGTTTCCCAGCGCGCCAGGAGGCTGTAGTTGTATTGCAGGCAGACGAAAGGCTCCAGGTTGCGCCGGTCGCTGGTCCAGAGGGCGTCCACCACCTTGTAGACCGGCCAGTTGCTGCAGCCGATGTACCTGACCTTGCCCTGGCGAACGAGGTCGTTAAAGGTCGAGAGGGTTTCCTCGAGGGGCGTGACCGGGTCGAAACTGTGGGCCAGGTAGAGGTCGATGTAGTCGGTCTGCAGCCGTTCCAGGCTGGCCTCTACACCCTGCATCAGGTTGACCCGGGACAGACCGGTATAGTTGGGCCCATCGCCTTTCCTACCGAAGATCTTCGTACACAGCACGACGTTTTCGCGCCGGCCCTTGAGCGCTTTCCCGATGATCTTCTCGGACCTTCCCTCTCCGTAGAAAGCCGAATCGATGAAGTTGCATCCCAGGTCGAGGGCCGTTTCGATCACGCGGATGCCGGCGTGCTCGTCGATCGCGCCCCGAAAGGCGGTGCCGAGGCAGATCGGCGAAACCTGCAGGCCGGTTTTGCCCAGATAACGATATTCCATGATCATCCTTTCAATTTCGGTTTTACAGATAGCCGCTCACGGTCGGGGAACGCGTCCGGGGTCGCTCACGGTCGGGGAACGTCCGCTTCGTTGAAGGCGTTCTCCAGGGTCCGGTAACACAAAGCGGCCGCTTCGAAGGGGTCGTATTCAGGACGCTTCTGCACCATGTGACTGACCTCCGCCGTGATGGATCCCGTGTATCCGGCGGCGTGCATGGCGCGCAGGTAGGTCACGAAATCGAAGTCGCCTTCGCCGGGCACGAGAAACTCGAAATCCGGCACACGGCCGCGCTGGTCCTTGACGTGGGTATGGACCGCGTAGGGGGCCATGAGCCGGACCGCCTCCTCGATGGACATACCCAGGACGTCGAAATGGCTGATGTCGAAATTGAGCCCCAGGTAGGGGGAGTCCATGGTCTCCACGAGCTGGACCGATTTCTCCGCGGTGTCCAGGGCGGAACCCACGTGGGCTTCCATCCCGATTACGACTTCCCGTGCGGCGGCGTAATCCAGCAGTTCCCGGATCCGTTCGAGGATGAAATCCAGCCTGGGTTCCCAGTCTTCCGGCGCGCCGCCCAACACGGTGTCCAGGACCGGCATGCCGCGGCCGTCGCTCCACTCGGCGCACAGGTCGACGGCCTGTTTCAGCACGCGCATGTTCTCGCGGTGCGCATCGGGGTCCTCGTCGAGGAGCGAGCGGTGGGCGGCAACGGCGGGCATGGCAAGGCCGTACTGTTGAAAGAGCCGCTTGATCCGCCGCCGTTCATCGGCGTCCAGCCGGTCCGCGGCCGTCGTATAGTTCGGGAGCACCGTCAATTCGACGGCGTCGAATCCCTGTTCGCTCAGGAACGAAAGGGCCTGGTCCACGGGGACGCTCGGCATGCCCCAGGTGGTGTAGCCAATCTGCATGAGTCGAATCTTTCTGGCCGTGTCGCAGGCCATACGTGACTTCGCCAACCCAATCGGGGCGTTTCTCCCCAGCGTAAACCCGGTAGTGCGGGCCGACCCCGCCCGGCCGCTTCGATTAAAGCATGTCGCGGTCGGTAAGAAACGCCTTGAGCTGCTCCATCTCTTCGTCCGTAAGATCGGGCAGGGGGTTTCTCCGCCAGCGGCCGCAGATTCCCGCCAATTCCAGGACGGCGTGCTGGGCTGCGTCCCCGCCGGCCGGAAAGGCGCTGTACAGGTAATCGAACAATGGCATGTCGTAGCGCGCGATGATGTCTACGGCCGAATCGAGGTCGCCCTTCTCAATGGCGGACGAGTAGGCGCGGGCCACGTCGGGCTTGAACTTGATGAAGGTGGACATGTACCCATCGCAGCCGTAGGGCAGCATGTCCATGTGGGTCTGCTTCTGGCCGCCCGCGAAGATCACCCATTTTTCGTGGGCTCTCACACAGGCGCCCCGCGCGAAATCCGGGCCGAAGTCTTCCTTGAATCCCACGACCCCGGGCACCTCGTCCAGGAGCCGTTCGACCGTTTCGAGCGCGCCCCGGACGCCCACGCTCACCAGCCCGGCGCTCAGGATGAACGCCGGAAGGGCCCGCGACACCGCGCCGTAATACGCCACAAGCCCGTCCACCGTCATCCCGCGATCGGGAGGCGCGACGATCACCGCGTCCGCCCCGCAGTACCGGGCGTACTCCGCGAAGTCCGCGGTCTGTTTCGTGGACCAGAACCCCGCGCTCGCGATGAACAGCGCCCGCCCGTTGACGACCCGGGCGGTAAACTCCGTCATCTCGGCGATCTCCGCCTCGGTCAGCAACGAATAGAGGCTGTCCCCGGGGGTGAACAGTACGGTTCCAGCACCGGCATCTATACAGAAATCCACGAACCGGCGCAACCCGGCATAATCAATGCCGTCATGCTCGAGAAAAGGGGTGTTGATCGAGGCGACCGGGCCGGCCAGGTGGTGACGGAAACGGTCTGTATCCATCCTATGTCCGCCCTTCTTCGGCCCAGGAGTCGAAGGGGTTGCCGGTTTCGGCGAGTGGAAAAGCGACCCGCGCGCCTGTGATGTGGGAAAGATGCGCGCCCATCGCCATCTCGATATGGCGGCGGGCCGTGCGCGCGTGGCAAAGTTCGTATTCGGGTTCCCTGCCCTCGATGAGATCCATCATGGACCCCGCCATGCGGTGATGGGCGTTGATCCACTTCTGCCCGCCCGATACCTGTTCGTGGGCAAGCACTTCCCATCGATCGTCGTCGAAGGGCCGCGGGTTCGAGTGGGGATGGAAGTAGATATCCGGACCATCCTGCGTGGGGCCCGGCAGGATGAGCGTGCCCTCGGTCCCGTGGATGTCGATGCGATAGGGATTCTCGATGCCGTCACCCGCGAAGGATTCGAACTCCGCGTTGAATCCGTCGAACTGGTAATGCGCCCATATGCCGTTTCCCGCGGACGTGCCCATGCCGAACAGGCCTTCTTTCCGGTCATTCGGACCGGCTGGCCGGCCGTCCTGCGTGATGATCGCCTGGCACCACGACGGTTCGCCGAAAAGCTGCCACAGGAAATCGAAGAAATGGGGGTAGAGATCGATGAACCACTGGTCTCCCCCGTTTTCGCCGCCGAAACCATACATGCGCGCCCAGCGCGGCTCCCCGATCCCTCCGTCCCGGATCATCGGGATGGCCTGGCGTTGGATTTCCGGCCGTCCCCGCCAGGGGTGGGCCATGATCAGCAGGACGCCTGCCTTGTCGCAGGCTTCCACCATGGTATCCACTTCGGCCGGGGTCCGCGCCAGCGGCTTTTCCGCATAAACGTGGACGCCCTGTTCGGCCGCGGCCAGCACCATGGCGAGGTGGTTGCTTATCTCGTGGGTGGCCAGGACGACGATGTCCAGCTTCTCGTTCTCCAGCATCTCCGCGTACCGGGCGTATCCCGTCTTCGCGCCGGTCCGTTGCAAGGCGGCCAGCCTTCCCTCTTCGACCGGATCGGCCAGTGCGGCGATCTCGGCGCCTTCCACGTCCACGAAGGCCTGGTCCAGGGAATGCCCATAGTCTCCGCAACCGGTGTGCCCGATTATTCCGATTTTCAACGCCGTGCTCCTGTTCTATTCGTCCCGGTGTATACGCGGGGGCCGCGATCATTGGTAGGGGCCGCGATCATTGGTAGGGACCGCGATCATTGGTAGGGACCGCGATCAGACGAAGACCATGCGCTCGGCCTGGATGATGAATACCTGCGCGCCGCCCACCATGGTCGTTACCGCCTCGCCCAGGCCGAGCGCGTCGAGATGGGTGCCGATCTGCGCGACATCGATGGCTTCCTCCCGGGCGTGGCAGTGGTTCTCGATGAGTTCGAGCACGGTAGGCACGCGTTCGTCGTCTACCCCGATCAACAGGGTGACGTTGCCCGCGCGCAGGAATCCGCCCGTGCTGCCGATCTCGGTGAAACGGAAATCGTTGTCGATCAGTGCATCGGAAAGATGCCGGATATCTCTCTTGTTGACGATAGCGATGAGGAGTTTCATGGCGCGCCTCCTGTTCCCTGTGTCCGTGTCACGACGTAACCGATTCGATCGCTTCTCCGGCTACGTTAATCATCCGTTCCAACTCTTCGGAGGCGACCACCAGCGGGGGAGCGAAATTCACGCTGTCTCCCCGACAACGTGTATAGACACCGTTTTCGAGCATCTTCTTCACGATGCGTGCTCCGGTTTTCAACGCTGGATCGTAAGGCTTCCGGGACGCGGGGTCTTCCACCACCTCCACGGCCGCCATCAGGCCGATGCCGCGGATATCGCCCACGTGCGGCAGCGACCGCAGCGAGCCCAGACCGTCGATGAGTGCTTCGCCCATTTCCCGGCTTCGATCGATAAGGCCTTCGCTCTCTATGAGATCGATATTCGCCAGTCCGACGGCGCAGCAGGTCGGATGGCCCGAATAGGTGAAAGAATGGTTCCACTTCCGGTCCTCGGGCGCGTTTTCGATGCAGTCGTATATCTCGTCCGAGACGATGATGCCTCCGAGCGGCACGTACCCGCTGGTCACCCCCTTGGCGAAGGCGATGATGTCCGGCTCGACGCCCCAGTGGGAAACACCGAACCAGTGGCCGATGCGGCCGAAGCCGGTGATTACCTCGTCGGCGATCAGGAGCACGTCGTATTTCGAGCAGATTTCCCGGATCCTGGGCCAGTAATCCTCCGGCGGCACGATGACCCCGGCGGCCCCCTGCACGGGTTCGCCGATGAAGGCGGCCACCGTTTCGGGACCTTCCCTCAGGATCGCCTCCTCGAGGGCGCGGGCGCCCGCCTCGCCGCATCCCACGCCGGGTTCCGCCGGCCTGTAGTGGTACGGATAGGGTGCGTCGATATGGATGAACCCCGGAAGGCTGGTCGCGAAGTCCGCCCAGTAGGCCTCCAGTCCGGTGGCGTTCATGGCGCCGATGGTCACGCCGTGATAGGCGTGTGTCCTGGATATGATCCCGGTCTTTTCCGGCCGGCCGGCCCGTTGCCAGAAATAGCGGGCCGTCTTGATCGCGCTGTCGTTGGAAACCGCCCCGCCGGACGTGAAAAAGGTGTAGTTCAGTGATCCCGGCGCCAGTTCCTTCAGCCGGTTCGCGAGGCGGACGGCCGGGATGTTCGTCGCCCCCGCGTAGCAGGAAAAAAACCCCAGATCAATCATCTGGTCCGCGGCCGCGGAGGCCAGTTCGCGGCGGCCGTGGCCGACGTTCACGTTCCAGAGGCTCGAAAGCCCGTCGATGTAGCGGTTGCCCTCGATATCGATCAGCGTGGACCCCTCGGCGCGCACGCAGACCAGGGGCTCGTCATGATCGACGTGGTGCTGCAGCGGATGGATCAGGTATGCGTCGTCCCTCAGCAGTTGGTCGTGGTCGCCGTAGGTCATCGTGTGGTACTTTCTGTCGTATGTGTGTCGGGAAGGCGGTTAATGGGAAATTGACAGGGTGCCGGACACCGTTTATGGTATATTATACGGTGAGCTCAATACACAATCAAGATGAATGGAAGAGGCCTTAATGTCCGGCGAACAACTCCATCCCTGGCCTGATGGATACGAAGGCGCCGTGTCCCTGACCTTCGACGACGGAATGCGGTCCCAACTCGAAGTGGCCCTGCCGATTCTGGCCGAAAACGGTCTCCGCGCCACGTTCTACGTCAACTCACGGGGTCCCGACTGGCGCGGACTTCTGGCGCCGTGGAAGGCCGTGGCCGAAGCAGGGCACGAAGTGGGCAATCACACGGTCAGCCATCCCTGCTCCTGCGCGTTCAAGGAGTCCCGCGCCGACTGTCTCGAGACAATGACCCTCGACGACATGGAGTGGGAGATCGGCGAAGGCAAGCGGCGGATATCCGAAGCCATCCCGGAACAGGTGGACTTTACCTTCTGCTATCCGTGCTACCATGCCCACGTGGGGGAGGGGCCGGATCGAAGGAGTTACGTGCCCGTCGTCGCCCGCCACCATGTCGCAGGACGCGGCAAGGGGGACTACGCCAATCATCCCCTGACCGCCGATTTGCACCACCTCTATTCCTTCCCGGTGGAGCGTCGCGCCACGTCGGAAATGATCGGACTGGTCGAGGTGGCCGCGGGTCAGAACCGGTGGGCCGTGCTGACGTTTCACGGCATCTCGGAAGGGCACCTTTCCGTGACGGAGTCCGATTTCACCGGACTGTGCAACTTTCTCCGGGAACACCGCGATCGGATCTGGACCGCGCCGGTCGTCACCGTGGCCCGGTCGATACACGCATGGCGGTCGGCCGGGCGGAACCGATCCGACGACACCGCGGCAGGCACACGAACGAACCACGGTCCGTAACCACATGAAACCCCCTTCGGCCGATTCCCGTCCCATGCCGGTTCTCGTGGGTCCTACAGGCGCTGGCAAGACCGCCGTGGGTATCGAACTGGCCCGGCGAAACGGCGCCGAGATCGTATCGGCGGATTCCCGTCAGATCTACCGTTACATGGATATCGGTACGGCCAAGCCCACGGCGGAAGAACGGGCCAGGGTACGGCACCACCTGGTGGATATCGTGGATCCGGACGTCCGTTTCAGCGCAGGAGAGTATGGCCGCCGCGCCCGTGAAACGATCCATGAGCTTGCCGTCCGCGGCGTGCCGGTCCTCGTGGTCGGCGGCGCTGGACTGTACATAAAGGCGCTGATCGAAGGGTTCTTCGAAGCACCGGAGATCCCGCGTGAGTTCAGACGCCGTCTAGCGGAAGGATATCGGACACGGTCCTCGGCAGCGCTGCATCAGCGGCTTAAGGAAATCGATCCTGCGTCCGCCGGGCGCATACATGAGAACGACCGGCAACGAATCGAAAGGGCGCTGGAAGTCCACGACGCGACAGGCGCGACCCTGACTTCCTGGTTCGCAAGGCAGGTACAGCCGCGATCCCGCATAACGCGTCTCATCGGGTTGCGGCGGGACCGCGCTGCCCTTTACGCGAGAATCGACGCCCGGGTAGAGAAAATGATCGAATCAGGCTTCGAAGAGGAGGTCCACGGCTTGATGGACCGGGGATATGGAGCCGGAACCCATGCCCTGTCGACGTACGGTTACGCGGAAATGCTGCGGTGCATCCTCGGCGAGCTGGATCCGGAAGATGCCGTTTCGACCATACAACAACGGTCGAGGCAGTATGCAAAACGCCAGCTGACCTGGTTCAGACAAACCGAGGGTATCGATTGGATTAACGTGGACGACGGAGAAGATCCGGCCGACACCTGCGAGAAGATCATCCGGACGTTCCCGGATCTGCTACTTTAGGAACAGCAGTTTCCGGGTCACTTCGGACCGCGTCCCGGCCTCTCCTGTCGTCATACGGCAGAAATAGACCCCGCTGGCCACCCTTCTTCCCTCGTCGTCTGTTCCATCCCAGGTCGTAATGAACGTGCCCTGCGAATGGACCCCGTCCACGAGCGTGCGGACCTTCCGGCCCCTCACGTCGTACAGGTCGAGCCCGACGTCCCCCGACCGGTCGACTTCGTACCGGACGGTGGCGGGTCCGCCGCTCAGATAAAAGGGATTCGGAAACGTGGTGAGGGACGCGGCGATCGGGCGGGCAGCGTCGGTAAGCCCGGGATCGAAGGTCGCAGAATAGGCGTATTCATATCCGGCGCCTGTGCCTTCGAGCGATGCCACCACGAGCATGACGGTCTCGTACCGCGTCCAGTCCGGCACCTCGATGGTGACGCTTCCCCTGGTCGCGGGAACCGTCATCACCGTGTCCGCCGCGCCGCCGCCCATTGCGCCGCTGCTTGCCACGGAAACCCCCCAGGATCCGGATATGCCCGTGAATTCGATACGCAGGCCGCCATGCCGGGAGGAATCGGGCACAAAGAGTATGTAGTTCGCGGCGAGGTGTTCCGGGTATTGACCAGCGGGGATCCGAGGTCCGTCGAACCTTAACCGGTCAGAAGCGCCCGGAAGTACGGGCTCGTGCAGACCGCTCAGTTCGACCGGGGGATAGGAGGCGCCTTCCTCGTAGTAGCGTTCCGCGTCGGCCCGCATATCGGTAAAGACGTTCCATGTCGTGAATTCCTGGAAGGCGGACGCCAGGTCGCTGCCGACGCTTCGCAGTCCCCCGTCGATGGCTTCCAACGCCCGGCTCGTCTCCGCCCGATCCCAGATGATGCGGATCAGGTCCCTGTCGAACCGCTGCTCCAGGAACAGCGGCCAGAGCACCCCCGCGTATTCGTGCTCCCCGTTCGCGGCGTCCAGCGCAAGCCAAGGTTCCGTCAGGAACCCGCTGAACGACGGCAGGTAGGTCAGGTAATCGTCGACCTCGTCATAGACCTGTTCTTCGATCCACACGGCGCTTTGTTCCAGCCAGAAAGCGGCTTCTCCTGCGTCGTAGCCGAACTGAACGGCGTGGAAATACTCGTGGGCGATCGTGATCCGCAGCAAATCGAGCGCCTTCTCCACCGACCTGCGGGATTCGACGAAATCGTTATCTAGGACAATGTACGAAGGAAGCGCTGCCCCGGTCGTGATCGCTTCGGGGCGGGTATAACCACTGAACTGGCTTGGGAGATCGACAATATAGACGTCGTATAGCCCGTCTCCGCCATCGTCCGAATCCATCTCCTCGTATAGATCGTGGTACTGATAGTCCGTCGGCGGCGGGCGGTAACCCAGTTCTTCCACGATTACGCGGCGGGATTCTTCCAGGAACGTCCCGCACTGCCGGACATATTCGGGAACCGTGCCGGTGTCCGCGTCATCCAGTTCAGGCCAGCCTGCGCCGGGCCGGTCTTCCGTCGTGGTGACGTACCAGATTTTGAAATGCCCGCCGGGGCTGACATGGTATTCAGGCGCGACCGTGTAGGTATGGCCCAGGTCGCCCGTGCGATTCCCTTCACCGGGCACGGTGGGCCGGCCCACTGTAACCTGGTCCGGACGGTGAGGCCTGGCGGCAATCCCGTCCGGCTGAGAATGGGCGAATGGATGGACGTGCAAAGTTCCGCACCGCTGCGCAGGGGGAGCCTGGGCAAAAACGGCGCAGTGGGTGACCGTTAAGGCGGCAAAGGTCAGGAAAAAACGCTTTAAGAAAGGAAGGGATGGAATACTACAAACCATGACGTTCGGTCAGGCTCCATGGACC
>JAPOOT010000207.1 GCA_026713285.1 Gemmatimonadota bacterium
CTTATGTTGAGCACGGACCGGAATCAGGCTCCAGCCCCCGTAGCTCAGAGGATAGAGCAGCGGTTTCCTAAACCGTTGGTCGGGTGTTCGACTCACCCCGGGGGTATTCCCGGTCCCCGCCTGTTTTCACCTGATCCCGACGCCCGCAACGCAGGAGGTCTTCATGTCCGATCTGGCCCGGTACATTCACGAAACGCCACTCACCGACACCCACGAGCATCTCAGGTTTGAAGAGGATTGGGTCGCCCACGGACCGGACGTGCTGCAGGATCTCTTCGAGAACTACGTCCCGGCCGATCTCGTGGTCGCCGGCGCGTCACAGGAAGCGGTCGATGCCCTGCTGGATCCAGCGAAGGGAGACGTGGCGGCGCGCTTCGAGCCGGTCCGGAATGCCTGGGAGGCCGTAAAGCACACGGGATACGGCGAAGCGGTCAGCATTCTTGCGGAAGACGTATACAGCATGGCCGAAATCACGACCGACGGGCTGGTCGCGGCGCAGGCCGAGAACGACAGGTTGCGGTCACCGGGCCAGCGTCTCGCCCTGTTGCGGGACCGCGCGGGCCTTGACCACGTGCAGATCGACAACTTCGTCTGGGCATGCGAGCCGGACGTCTCCGGACCGGAGTTTTTCCTCTACGACCTTTCGTGGATGGGATTCTGCAACGGCGAGGTGCCCGTGGAGAAAATCGCGGAGGAAACGGGGATTACCGTGGACAGCCTGGGCAGCCTGCGAGAAGCCATGGTCGCGATTTTCGCGAAATACGGTCCCCACGCCATCGCGGTCAAGGCCCAGCACGCCTATTCCAGGACGCTGCGCTGGGTGGAGCGGAGCGACGACGAAGCGGCACGGGCCCTGGATATCATCCTGAGGGACCCCGGCAACGTGCCTGAGGAAGCCGCGCTGTGCCTGGGAGACTGGGGCTGGGCGCGCGGCGTGGAACTGTCCATCGAACACAATCTCCCGTTCAAGATCCACACGGGCTACTACGCGGGACACAGCCGGATGCCGGTGGACCGCATCAAGAGCGGTAACCTCTGCGGATTGCTGGCCCGGTACCTCGATGCCCGGTTCGTGCTGATGCACATCGCCTATCCCTACAGCCACGAGCTAATCGCCCTCGCCAAGCACTACCCCAACGTCTGGGTGGACCTCTGCTGGGCCTGGTCTATCGATCCGTACAGTTCCTGCGATTTCGTCCGCCGATTCATCCACACCGTCCCGATCAACAAGCTCTTCGCCTTCGGAGGCGACACCGGCTGGCCCACCAGTGCCTACGCCTACGCCGAGCAGGCCCGGAAGTGGCTGAGCCGCGCCCTGGAATCCGAGGTCAGCGACGGCCTCCTCACCGAGAAACAGGCGATGGACGTAGCGCTCCGGCTCATGCAGACCAACCAGCGGGACTGCTTCGATATCGAGGGGACCCGGGGGGAAATCGCACGGTCTATGGCGCAGGCCGGTGGCTGAGCATGGCGTCGGGACTACGCCGCAGCGAGCATTGCGATGCGAGCAATCCAATGCCGTCCGCGTGGAAACTGGCCGAGATTTCACGGAGCCCGATTGATACTCGTTTTCACCGCCGGGCGAGGATCCCACAGCCTCAAAAACGGGTTGCGTCCAGGGCTGTTGAAGCGTATATTGTCTGCGGATTTATCAGGCCACGATAGCTCAGCTGGTAGAGCAATTCACTCGTAATGAATAGGTCGCCGGTTCAAGTCCGGCTCGTGGCTTTCTTCCGTTTTCCGGTTCCCATAAAGATCACCCCGAACCATCCACTATCCCGGCAGACAAGGTGTTCAAGCCCTACGGACGCCCCGTCCAGTCGTTACGGGCGTGACTTAGCGAACGGCGCATGGCGTCCTTTAAGCGAAACTGGCCCCTTTCTTACACTCATGCCAGGGTTCAAGGGTAGATTCCAAGGCGGTATCTACGATTTCTCTCTGTCCTGTTCGGCCCTGGCCTTTGACAGTGCCGACGCGATTATTCCCGATGGAATCGCAATGACACCCAATCCGATCATCAGAAGGATGAATGTGAAAATCCTTCCCCCTCCAGTCACCGGATATGTATCGCCGTAACCCACGGTAGTCAATGTTACAACCGCCCACCACAGTCCATCCAGCACCGAACCGAATTTACCTGGCTGCACGGCGCTTTCAAAATACCAGATTCCCGCCGCCGCCAGGTATATCAGAATCACGGACAGGACTGCGAACATTATGATTTCTTCCTTCACGATGACGACGGCTCGCTGTAATCGATCTACCGCCTGGTTGTATCTGAACAGTCTGATAATCCTGAAGATTCGCAACACACGAACGACGCGAAGTATTCGGCCGTCGACGTAACCAAAACCGATCAACATTAGGTAAAATGGCAGGATAGCTAACAGATCTATGATTCCATAGAAACTGAAAACGAATTGCGTTCTGTTGTATGCAACAAAGCATCGCAAGCAGTATTCGATTGTGAATAACACGACGGTAATGGTTTCCACTAAATGGAGGAAAGACTGTGTCTGGCCGGTTATGCCAGGGATTGTTCTTAACGTAAATGTGATCAGAGATAACAGGATCATTCCAAGTATGAAATCGTCAAACGTACGGCCCTGCCATGAGTCTCGACGTTCGACCACACGCCTGATTCGTTCAATGTATGTTGTCTGGTTCATATTCTTTCCCCCAGGTCTGAATTCACGTCCAGGACAGTGTGAACGCGTTTCTCACCCTCGTCGATTACGAATATGTCCTTGTCTATGAAGGTCGGCAACCGGTTAAGCGGTCGGGGCGACCACTAAATAGCGTGGATCAACTTGGAGAAATCGATTGTTGCACTTGGGGTCACAACTAACGCTCTGCCACGGCTCGTGACTTCAGCTCCTCCTGCAGCGTGTCGATCGTCTCGCCGATGGCGATCTCAGACTGCAGCGTCTCTACCGGCACCGACACGTGCAATCCCGCCTCGATCAGGTTCCGCAATTCCACGGCCATGAGGGAATCCACGCCCAGGCTGCGCCAGGTCTGCCCGGTCTCCACGCTCCCCGGGTCCACCTCCACGATCCGGCTGATCGCATCGGTCACGAATTCCTCGATGTAGTCGAGCAGTTTTTCTGGGGATAGCGTGCTCAAATCGGACTTCGATAGGGGTGGAATCGCCCGTGTCGCCTGTGCTCCGCGATTATCCGGCGCCAGGAACCGGGCCAGAATCGTATCTGCCTTAGGCTCCGTTGTAGGGACCACGCCGACGCGGTGGACATCGCTACGGAGTATTCGATCAAGCAGCGCGCCCGCCTCATCGGGCGGGATCGATCGCAGGCCCTGTCGCCTGAGCCGATCGACGGCTCGTTCGTCGGTCATCATGCCGGTATCTTCCCACGGTCCCCAGTTGATTGCCGCCACCGGCAGACCCTCCTGACGCCTGAGGTCCGCCAGGCCGTCGAGAAAGGCGTTCGCCGCGGCGTAAGAAGCCTGTCCCGCGGTGCCGACCAGGGAAGCCACCGACGAAAAGAGGACGAAGAAATCCAGTTCAAGGTCACGAGTTATCGCATGCAGGTTCC
>JAPOOT010000154.1 GCA_026713285.1 Gemmatimonadota bacterium
CATGTCTTCGAGGCCACGCTCAATGATCTCACGTAGGTAGAAGTCCTTGCTGAGGCTCGTCTTGGATACCAATAACTCAAGCCGCTTTTCATCTTCGGGAGTCAGTTGTATCGAAGTCGCCATGTCGGGTAATCCTTTGTCAATTAATCTACAACTGCGAAGAGTCATCTAAGTTACAACGTACCCCTTAGAGGTTTTTACGCCAATATCCTAAATCCTTTCCGACCGGACTGAGCCTGTCTTCTTCTCAGTCGAGTCACAAGACTGTGTCCTAAGAAACCTCCCGCCATCCTGAATCCGCATTTCCAACCCTTACCCGGTTTGCCGCTAGCCTTCTTTTACAAGGCAGCTCAAAATCCGGACGTCCGCATCACGCCTCCTCGATAAACTCCGCCACGTCCACGCAGGCCCCGTCCCGTTTCGCCGAATCCCACCCGGCCAGGATAGGCGCAAGCGACTTGAGCCCATCGTGGTAATCGCTCTGAAGAAGATCCGGGTTATTTGACCGGACCGCTTCGACAAAGGTTCGGTCCTGGGCATACCAGGGATCGAAGGGGTCGGCCTCGTAGACGACCTCGTCGTTCAGCTCGATACGCTCGTAGCCGAAAACCGCGAGTCGCCCGCCGTCGAAGTAGATTTTGAAGTAGGGCTCTTCGCCCGGTCCGGTCGGATCGGATTCGATGAAGGTCAGCGTCGCCGTGGCGCCGGCCGACAACTGGTAGTGAAAAGACGAGGAGAGCGGCGTATGATATTCGTCTGGATGGTACAGGTACGCCTGGGACATGTGTACGTCCTGCCCGGTCATGAACCGGGTGTAGTCCGTGGCGTGCACGCCCCAGTCGAAGAACCGTACGCCGCCTTTCTCCACCTGGTGCGACCACTCGGTCCGGTCGGAGGCGGCCGGTTTCGGATTATGTGAGATCTGCTGAAAGCGGACGTGCACCACGCGCCTGTCCTCAAGCAGCCGTCGGGCCTCCTGGAAGATCGGACGGTACCGTTCCCGGAAGCCTACCGTGCTGATGACGCCTCCCTTCCGCACGGCCGCGTCGATCCGCTTCGCCAGGGCCATGTCCAGGGCCTGGGGCTTCTCGCTGAAGAGTTGTATGCCTCGTTCGGCTGCCGCGATCTCCACGTCGGTGCGGGCGAAGGCCGGGACGATGGACCACAATGCGTCGGGCTGTTCGGTTTCGAGCATTTCGTGGGCGTCCGAATAGGTACGGGCGACCCCGAACTGCGCAGCCGCTTCTCTAAGCGCGTCTTCGTTGATGTCGCACAGCGCCGCGATTTCGACGCCGTCGATCCGGCTCAGGTTGGGCAGATGCGTGGCCTGGGCAAACCTGCCGGTTCCGAAAACGGCAACGCGGACGGGATTGGCGGGCATGGGGTTCTCCTGTTACCTGATGTCGCGGCCGGAGTTGGTGCGGCCGGGCGGTGCGTCCAGCACGATGGTATTCTTCGGCTTCTACGGAGTGGCCGGATTATACGGCCGGCATTTCCACGCTTAGTTCGGCCGCGGTTTCCGAGATCGAGTCCCAGGTCTTTTCCGGAATGTAAATCCCTTCGGCCAGCCGCTTCCGCCGGGTGACTTCTTCGATCTCCCCCGGGGCGTACACCTTCTCGAATCCCGGCAGGGGTTTCGCCGAACCCACGTAGGCCACGTGTGCTTCGATTTCTGCGGTGTATTCGTCCAGGTCCATGAAGGCCCCGATGTCCATGGCGGCGATCAGGATCCCGCCGCCGCCCTTGCCACCCGTACACCCGGCCCTGGACAGGGGACCGATAATCATCTCGATCATCATGGCCAGACCGTGCCCCTTGTGGCCGAACCGCAGGCCGCCCAGGGGCAGCACGGCCACCTGGTCCGGTTCGGCGTGATACCGGCTCCCGTCGTTCACGTAG
>JAPOOT010000450.1 GCA_026713285.1 Gemmatimonadota bacterium
CATCCTGAGCTGGCTGGCCTGCCACTGGATCGACGCGATCCGGTACATTACCCGGAACGAAGTAGCGGCAGTGTCCGCCATGGTCGATACATTGAACGGACAGGCCATCGACGTCGAGGACACGGCCGGGATGGTTATGCGTCTGGACGGCGGCGCGATCGCCACGCTTCACGCGGGATACCTCCTGCCGATCAGCACAGCCGGATACCTGTCTGGCAGCTACGACACCTACCTGAGTTTCAGGGGTATCGAGGGCAACGTAACCTGGTATCCCACAGAGGAGGATCGACCGGTCGTCGTCGAGAGTACTTCGGATGCCTGGAAAACGACCCCCCGCCGGGAGTTCAAGTACGTCATCGCGGAGACCGGCGCTTACGGCGGCCAGTACGGACAGGATTTCGTCGGCCGGTTCATTTCGTCGGCCACAGGGGGAGATCCCCCGTCCGATGATGGGCAGAACGCCCTGCGCGTACTGCGGATCATAGAAGCCGCTTACCGGTCCAGCGAAACAGGACGCACGGTTTCCCTGGATCAGGACCGGTCCGGGGAGGATTAGGCGCCCATGGATTCAATGCGTGGCAAGATCGTGGTGGTTACCGGCGCATCGACCGGTATCGGGCAGGCGGCGGCCGAGGCCTTTGCCCGCGAAGGCGCCACGGTCGTCCTTGCGGCCCGTTCCGAAGGGAGGCTGGTCCGGATCGCCGCGGATATAGAGCATGCCGGTGGGCGGGCGGTTCCCATGGCCGTGGACGTCACGGATCGGACCGCCGTGTTCGAAAAGATGAAAGAGGTCGCGGAATCCCTGGGAAGTATAGACGTGCTGGTCAATAATGCGGGAATCGGCCTGCTGAGCCCGGTGGTTGGTATGGATCCGGAGGAACTGAAACGAATCTTCGAGGTGAATTTCTTCGGCCTGATCTGGTGCACGCAGGCGGCGCTGCCCTACATGATCAGGCAGAAACGCGGCAGGATCGTCAACATCTCATCCGTCGCGGGCAAGCGGGCGCTGCCCCACATATCCGCCTACTGTGCCAGTAAATTCGCCGTGCAGGCTTTCTCGGACAGCCTGCGAATGGAAACGGCCGAACATGGGATCACCGTAACGGTCTTGTGCCCGCCCCGGGTCGACACGACCTTCCACGACACGCCCCTGATGAGACAGAAGGGACAGCGGATGAGCGCTCCTTCGATCTCCGCCGAATATGTGGCGGCGGAGATCGTACGTGGTACCCGCAAGGGAAGCCGGGAAGTCGTGGTTTCCTTCTACGGCAAGTTCTTCGTCTTCTTCCACTGGCTTTCGCCCCGCCTGCTGGACTTCATCATGAAACGTCTCTGGATGCGGCTTGCCATGAAAAAGACCAAAAAGGCGGGTACGGAAGACCAGGAATGAAGCCCTTTCCGGCTACCCGTTCACCGATTTTGATATCTCCGCGACTGCGCCGAGGATCTTGTCCACCTCGGCCGCCGTGACCATGATGTGCATCGAGGCGCGGTTGGCGTCCCAGTTTACCGCCATGTGGGTCACGCTGCGGATGTAGATATTGTAATCTTCCCACAGTTTCGTATTCAGGTCCCGCGTGGGCACGCCCTTGATCCGGAAGGGAACCAGTCCCGCGTGCAGCCTCGGATCCTCGGAAGCGAATACCTCGACCCCGTCGATATTGCGGAGACCGTTGGCCAGTTTGGTGGCCAGGTAGCGTATACGGGCCTCGATCCCCTCGGGGGTCAGGTGGTTGTGGAAATCGAGCGCCGCGTTTACGGACACCCATTTCGGATAACTGCTCGAACCCCGGCGCGTATACTGACGGGCCGAACTCATCCGCTCGAGCCAGCGCTCGTCCGTGGAGAGATCATTTCCGTACATGTCCTTGCCTGCGTATGGCGTGGTCGAGATGACCGGCTCGATCCGGTCGAACATGTCCTCTTTAACATAGAAGAAGCCGGACTGCATGGAGGCCAGCATCCACTTGTGCGACGGACCGGCGTACATGTCGCATCCCAGGTCGTGCATGTCGAGCTTGACCATGCCCGGGGGCTGGGCGCCGTCGACCAGCGTGATGACTCCCCTGGACCTGGCCATCTCGCAGATCTCCTTGACCGGCATGAACAACCCGTCCGTGTAATTCGTGTGGCAGAAGCTGAGCAATTTGGTCTTCGGCGTGATCGCGGCTTCGAAGGCCTTCAGAAGCTCGTCCGGAGAGTCCGGCGGATGAAGCTTCGGGTCCGACAGGTCGATGACCCCAACGTTCAGCTTGTCCCGGTGCGCGCGGTTCAGCACGGGATTGGTTCCCGCGCCGTGGTCGTGGTTGGTGTACAGAATCTCGTCGCCGGGTTCGAGGACCGGGCCGAAAGTGCCCGTGATCATCCCGTCCGTCGTGTTGTTCGCCAGGGCGAGTTCATTGGGATTGCATCCCACGTATTTGGCGAACTTGGCATAAAGTGCGTCGGAGAATTCCTCGGTATAGAAATCCCTTCTGAAACTCACGTAATCGTTGTTTATGCGGTTCAGCGCGTCGATCTGCGCCATGTGAACGCTACGCGGAGATGGCCCCCGGGTCCCGGTGTTCATGTACGCGATATCGGGCCGGATCAGGAACTGCTTGGTCACCAGTTTCCAGAATTTCTCGTCATCCGGTGCGGCGGCAGCGCCCATGTCGTTCATGGCTTCCGCGCCATGGGCCGGCTTCGTACCCAGCGAAAGAAGGGCGGAACCTGCCAGCGCACCGCCGAGAAAGCGTCCCAGAAAACCTCTGCGGCTTAGTGCCGCCAGTTCCTTGGGATTTTCGAATCTTGGATCGAAGTTGAGATCGGGCGAGGAGTACATGGGAGTACCTCCGGTTCGGCAGCCTGTCGACGGGCAAGTGTACCACGGCGCAGGTCGTGTGACCGCATCCGGTCGAAGTGGCTGTGATGCGATGGGGAATGGTTACTTGAAAATATGTGCAATCGGGCGATTTGGGTCAACCTGTATTTAGTCGGATGCCCAAGAATTTACTTGACAAACCACCCCTTTTCCGTATATTTGCAACGAAGGTCCATATCTCTTCAATCTCTCCCCAGACAATCCATGCGCAACCGCGACCCAGAGTATCTCGCCGACTTTGTCGGTGCCTTGTATTCATTTGGATCGTCAGGGAAACCATTTCTTCCTAGAAGGGTAGGAGTGTCAGTATGGAACGCGGCACGGTAAAGTGGTTTAACGAACGTAAGGGGTTCGGATTCATCGCGCGCGACGACGGTGACGACGTGTTCGTCCACTACTCGGCGATTGTCGCTCAGGGATTCAAGACACTGAACGAAGGCGATGAAGTCACCTTCGAGATCACGGAAGGTCCCAAGGGACTCCAGGCCGCAAATGTAACCAAGGTGTCCAGTTAGAGGACACCTTCCATAGTGCAGAACAGATCAGATAGCCCGTGGGCCGATTGACACCGTCTCACGGGCTATTTTGTATTAAATACCGCGAACGCAGACATCGGAATCCCGCCTGCGCAGGCATCAGCGGCCGCTCACGGTCCGCACTCAGGTCCGCCCGCGGCAGGCATTCGGATCCCGCCCGAATGCCGAGGGAGAAGGAGTCCATCAATGCCCGGCGAAAACACGCCTTTTCCGTTGACCGGTTTCTCTACACCCCGCTTCGAGTTCGACTTCCCCCGCCTCAGCATTGGTATTGCCGAATACGCCGAAGGCCCAACGGGATGTACGGTATTCCTATTCGACCAGGGCGCCGTCACCGCCGTCGACATACGGGGAGGCATGCCCGGTGTCGTCGAATCCGAGTACCGGTTCCACCACGCCATTTGTTTCGCTGGCGGGTCGTTGCACGGACTTGAAGCTGTTTCCGGCGTGCGGTCCGTCCTGACTGCCAAAGAAACCCCAGGTAATCCACCGCCGCTGCCCCTTGTCGCCGGCGCGATCATTTTCGACTGGTTTAAACGAAAGGGCTTCATCTACCCGGACAAGGCGCTCGGCGCGGCCGCTGCGGAAGCGGCGTCCAAGGGTCGTTTCTACAATGGCCGTCGCGGCGCGGGACGCTGGGCGGGCGTGGGACAGGGCGGCGCATACAGGGAGATCGGACCGACGAAGATCGCCGTTTTCACCGTGGTGAACGCCCTGGGCGATATCGTCGATCGCGAAGGCCGGGTGCGTACACGGAATCACATCCATCCTCGTGAAAAAATCGAGGCCCGTCTCGCCAGGGGAGGGAGATCATCAGCCGACCAGGTGGGACAACACACTACCCTGACGCTCGTCGTGACCAACCAGAAGTGGGAACACGGCGAACTAAGCCAGATCGGAAGACAGGTACACGCCTCCATGGCCCGCGCGATCCAACCCTTCCATACGATGCGGGACGGGGACGTACTCTTTACGGCTACGACCGGCGAAGTGGAGAACAAGCGACTCAAGAGTTCGATGGACTTCGGTGTGATCGCATCGGAACTGGCGTGGGATGCCGTGCTGAACAGCCTGGGGGAAGAGGACTGAAGGGACTGTGGCGCCGGGATTTAAGATCAGGTCAAGCCGCGTCGAAGCGGACGCCGCTAACGCGGATCGAATCGGTACGGACGCCGTTGACAAGGCTCCAATCGATGCGGCCGCCGCTGACGCAGCTCGGTTCGGAACGGACGCCGTTGACGCGGCTCGAAATTGACCACGCCTGGATCACCGCGCGAGGTTTTCGTAGATCGCTTGCGCTTCACGGAACTGGCCGATCACGTGGTCTATCTCTTCCTGTGAGCGCCAGCCCGGATGCGCTTCGGCCATTTCGATGAGCCGGTCGATCCACCGGACGAAATATCCGGCGGATTCCCGGTTATGGATCGGATCGTCTCCCACGTAGACCCGTATGGATTGCGTCGTGGCCAGCGGAAAGCGGTCGTCGATGGGGTGGATCCAGGGGGCGCCTTCCGCCTGGAGGGTGTACCATCCGCTCTCACGAACCGTCCACTCTTCCTCGAAGACCGCACTCTTTCCGTCTTCGGCCAGGGGTATTTCCTTCACAATCTGCCCATTCCTGTAGACCAATACCTTCTCGAGCGGGACGATGCTGTGCATTTCGCCGGCGAGCGAGATCACGCCGCCCTCTTCAG
>JAPOOT010000271.1 GCA_026713285.1 Gemmatimonadota bacterium
ACGTCTACGCCCAGGCTCTTGGGCGGCAGGTCACGGACATGGCCCACGGACGCCATGATCTGGAAATCCTTGCCCAGGTACTTCTTGATCGTACGGGCCTTGGCCGGAGATTCCACGATGACAAGGGATTTGGGCATGGTATTATGTTGAAGGGATGAAGTTTGGGACCCGGGCGGACGGCCTCAGTTGCCGATTATGCCTTCTTCGAGGTCGTCGGGCAACCAGATCATGACCTGGCCCGATTCCGATTCGAGCAGGATCGGGGCGGCAATGGTCTTGATGTCTTCCCGGGTGACGGAACGGGCGCCGGTCAGCATGGCCCGTTCGATGATCAGTTCGGTCTGCGTGTCATTAATGAGTCCCAGCTCCCGGAGTTCAAGGAGATAGCCGTACGCGTCCGGCCGGATCATCAGCTGTTCCACGGCGTGCAGTATGCGGTTGGGTTTGGGCTGAAGCGGCAGGGTTGGATCGATCACGACTTCCGCCTGCGCCTGGAGTCGTTCGAACAGCCAGGCGAATGCCGTGTTGACCTCCTGCTGGGTATAGCCGTGTCCGACCAGGGTCTGCGAGACATCGGCGATGTCGTTGAAGCGGCCTTTCTCATCCTGCATGTGCTTCATCAGGAAAACGATGATTTCCATCACTTTTTCCATGATTCTCTCCTGAAGGATGCGAAGATGGTACAAGGACCGGGCCGAAGAACGACCCCCGGCTATTCAGGGCACTTCCGGTTTTCGATGTCCAAATCTAATCTTTCAGGGGTTCTCATGCAAGTGTTTTTCCCGGTTCTGGATGCCTTTACGACGCTTCGAATACCTTGCCGATTTCATCCCGGTCGAAGGTTGGCAGATCGACGACCGACCCGTCCCTCCTTATCCGGATTCCGTACCCGGGAGGTTCTATGGAGCCAATCACGGCGACCGGTATGCCGGCTTCCGAGAGGCGGGCGGTCACCGGGTCCGCACGGTCCGCATCCACCACGATGAGCAGCGCGCCCGACGCGATGACGCCAAGGGGATCCAGGCCGTAGAACGAACAAAGGGCCTCCGATTCGGGCAGCAGGGGCAGCCGGTCCTCCTCGATGAGCATGCCGACATCGGAAGCGACGGCGATTTCCCGAAGCCCCGAAGCGACTCCGCCCTCCGTCGGATCATGCATGGCGTGGACCCCTCCGGTTTCCATGGCGATGCGGGATTCACGGACTACGCTGAGGCCGGGCCGCCGGAGGTACAGGCGGCACGTCTCGAGAAATCCGTCGGAGAAACGAGCCCTGACCTCGTCACTTTTTTCCATGGCGATCAGCGCCGTCGCCTCGATGGCGATGCCCTTGGTAAGCAGGATACGGTCGCCCACCCGGGCGCCGGATCCGGTAACGTAGCCGTCGGGTGTCGTTTCCCCCAGCATCTGCCCGATCAGCAGCGGCCGGTCCAGACCGTGGGTGATTTCGGTATGGCCACCGGCGAGCGTGACGCCGAGTTCCCGGCACGCGTCGGACAACCCGGAGAATATGCGGTCCACCAGATCGGGGTCCGTTTTCGCTTCCGGAAGCAGTATGGTCGTGAGGAACCACCGGGGTGTCGCGCCCATGGCCGCCACGTCGTTGGCGTTAATGTTGACGGCGTACCAGCCGATCTCTTCAGTGGCGAAGGTGATGGGGTCCGTTTTTGTCACGAGTACGCTGGAACCGAACGAAATCACCGCCGCGTCCCGGCCGATGCCAGGACCCACGAGCATTCTCGGGTCGGAACCGGAAGCATAGCGTCGCAGTATGCGGTCCAGATCTTCCGCGGGCAGCTTGCCGACCGGGTAATAGGGAGGCATGTCTCGCTGATCTGCGTGGGTGCGTGGATATCCGTGCGGAGGGCTTGTACGGGCGCCGCGGGCCGCCGATTCCCGCACGTCGGGCGGCGCGGGCGGCCGAGGCCGGGTTATTTCCGCCGCTTCCGCTGGGCGCGCAAAGCTTCTTTGAGTATCTTCCCCGGCTTGAACCTGGCTTTTCGCCGGGCCGGAACTTCGATGGTATACCCGGTCCGCGGATTGCGGGCCGCCGGCTTGGGGCGGGTATTCCTGATTTCCAGCGCGCCGAATCCCCGGATCTCGATCCGGTTCCCCTCGACCAGGTTCTCCCGCATGATCTCGAAGAGCGCGTCGATCACGGGGTAGATCTGGGTCTTTTTGAGCCCCAGCGTCTCGCTGATTTCATTGACCAGTTCCCTGCGCGTCGTCGTCATTTGGATTCCTCGGACCCGATGCCTTCGTTTCCGCCGGACAATCCCGGCCGCCCGTACAGGCGGTGCAACTTGTCCACGTTCTCTTCGTCTATGGTATTGACCTGGCCGAGCATGCGCGCCACGAGGGTAATCTGTGCGCAGTGCTCTATGGTTTCCATCTTGTGATACGCCGCAACGATGTCCGGACCCAGGGTCAGCGCGCCATGGTTTTCAAGCAGGACCGCGTCGTACTCCCGCACGTATTCCCTCAGCGATTCGACCAGCTCCATGGTTCCCGGCGTCCCGTATGGCGCAATGGGGACATGTCCGAGGGAGACGATCACTTCCGGCAGCAGGTTGTCCGGCAGATTCACCCCGGCCACGGAAAACCCCGTTGACGCCGGTGGATGGGCGTGGGCGACGGCGTGCACGTCCGGCCGCTCCCGATACACCATCAGGTGCATTTTCATCTCGGACGAAGGCTCGCGACTTCCGGAGATCACCGCGCCGTCATAATCGACGACCACGAACTTGTCCGGATCCAGGGATCCTTTGCTGACCCCGGTCATCGTGATCAGCAACCGGTCTTCGGACAGCCGAACGCTGAGGTTCCCGTCGTTCGAGGCTACGTACCCGCGGTCATACATCCGCTTGCCGACATGGATCACGTCGGATAAGACTTGATCAAGTTGCAAGATAACTCGGTTCCAGGTGTAAGATTTCGGATTGCAGTATAACGATTTCGAATATATCCGGCCCGCCGTTTCCGTACAAGTATTATTATTTCCGTAAGTTATAAGCCGGACCTTACGATACGCGCCACGTCGGGAATCCGGTTTTTCTTCACGCCCCGCATGTCGATCCGGACCCGGTCCCGGCCGCAATCGACCAGCAGTGGCGGGGTCCCGTTCAGCCACCGGTCCGCCAGGTCTTCGCCCCTGGACCCCGGCGCGCGAACCGAGACGGCGAAACTGGGCATGGCGTGGATGGGAAGGCGGTACGTTGTGAGATGCGACCGCCGTTCGACCACGGCACACTCCGCGCGGATTCGACCGTCTTCAGTCAGGCGTTCGAGCAGCTGGCGGGCACGGGCGCCTACCTCGTCCGGGGATGCGGCCAGCATGTGGGCCGCCGGGTGGTGCTCGAGGTCGCAGTCGCTCCCGGCCAGTTCCGCCAGCCGCGCGTCGAGCCCCGCTCTCACGTGCCTGGAGGCCCGCGCCGCGGGCCACATGCCGTGCCCTCTTATGCGCGCCAGGATCCGGTTCTTCCCGATCAGCAGTCCGCAGGGGGGGCCGCCAATCAAGCCTCCGCCGGCCGCGATGATCAACGGCGTTCCGCGCCGCACCGCTTCCGCGACGGAGCCCGCGGCAGGAAGCGCGGCGGAAGTGACCGGGCGCAACGTCGTGTCGCCGGCCAGGTGAAGCACCTCGACGCCGGTGTCCGTCCCGGCCCGTACGATCTCTTCCTGCGCGGGTTCTTCTGTGAAACCTCGAAGGGCGCAGGTGGACGGGCGCGCCGTGACGATCAGCGCGGTGCGGTCACCTACGGCGCCAAGGTAGTCGGACACACGGGTCTTGTTGGCGGCGCCGGCCTCTACCACGGCGGCGCCGGCCTGTCCGCCGATCGACACCGGACTCAAAGGCCGCGCATCGCAAGGCGCATCGATCAGTCCGAGTTGGGTGCGGCCGAAGACGACTTCCGCACCTTCGGCGAGGGCCCGGATCGCCAGGAAGAAAGCGGCGCCGACCGAACGGCATACCAGCGCGTCTTCGGCGCCGGTCAATTCGCCCAGCATGCCGGAGGCGCGGCCGTCATCGTCGTAAGCCGCGACCGCGAGCGACAGCCGCGAAGCCCTATCGGCGGCCACACCGGCAAACCGGTCCCGCGCCCGTGGATGGAAGAGGATGCCGGAGGCGTTGATCAGGTCCCCGGCCGTCGACCGGGCTTCCCGCTCCAGGAGCGCGGCGACTCGTCCCGCGAAGTTCTCCGGCTCGAAACCGGCCGTCGACCGGGCTTCCCGCTCCAGGTGTTCGGCGACTCGTCCCGCGAAATTCCCCGGCTCGATACCGGCCGCTTCAGTCTCCAGTGAACGGAACCGGATCCGGTCACGCGCGTCGCGCAGCACTTTCCGGATCGCGTTGTCGATCTGCCGGTCCTCGAACCGGCCGCGCAATGCCCCGATGCGGGGATCGCGTTGCATCGCGCCCACGGAAGGCAGGAGGGCGAGCCAGGGCCTCAGGTCTACGAGACCTAGTCTCATGCGGGGATTCCTCCCCGGCCTGCCGCCGCGAGCGCGGATTCCGTGCAGCGTCCGGTCGAGAGATCGCCGCCGGCCCGCAGCGCCCGTATCTCGCGGGCGACCCGGTCCAGATCGGCGGGCCGGTCCACATCGTGCCAGGCCGGGAGCTCGTGGCACGTAAGACCGCTTGCCCGGATTGCCGCCCGAGTCTGGCGAAACACGCGGCCTGTGCCCCAATGGATGGACTCGAACAGTCTGGCGCAGCGGCATGCGACCTTCACGCCGCGTCTCATGCCGATCAGGTAATACCCGCCATCCTCGGCAGGCCCGAGCACAACGTCGTGCCGGTCGAGCGACTCGAAAGCCTCTTCGACGTAAGCGCGGGGCAGGAGGGGGCTGTCTCCACCCAGCACGACGGTCTTGTCCCATTCATTCTGCAAGAACTCCGCGAAGGCGTTCGACAGCCGTTCCCCGAGATGACCGCCTCGCTGGCCGGTCCACTTCACGTCCGGATCGCCGAGGGCGGACCGGAGATCCGCCAGTCCGTCTTCGGGCGCCCAGGCAACGTAGAGGGAGGCGCCGGCGATCCCTTGCGCAATATGGAGCGTGTCCAGGATGAAGGCGCGGTAGAGTGCCGCCGCCGCGCCGGGGGAGACCCGCGCCGTCAGCCGGGTTTTCACCGTCCCGGGTCTCGGGGCTTTCATGAACAGGACAAGTGCGTTCGACATGGACATGGGCTGGACGTTACAGGGAAGACAGGTTCCGCCCGGGGGCGGCAAGGCATTGAAACCGATGCGTTGCCAGGCAACCCATGCATACTACCGGGCGGCTCGTGACGTGTCAATTAAAACCCCTGTTTATCAACCAGTTAACCCGATTTCCATCGGCTCGGGAACAACAATAAGACTTGACATTAAGGGTACTTGAAGGTTATTTTCGGCCTTTCTTGCCGGGCGCCGGCCTTCCCCGATACATAAGGACCGGAGCCCGTTAAAGACGAGCCGCCTGGCGGCGCCGGGTCCGATCCATGGAAGATGGCCATGTGGGATGAAATCAAGGCAGCCATAGCATCGAACCAGTCCTTCGTGATTTCCAGTCACGTCAATCCGGACGGGGATTCGGTCGGTTCGGCCCTGGGGGTCTACGAATGTCTCAGAGCGCTCGGGAAGGATGCCGTCGTCGTCATGAACGACGCCATTCCCGATGCCTATACGTGGCTGGACCCGGACGGGGATATCATCGCGCCCGCCTCGGAGACGGATATCGCACGCCTGGGGGACATGGACGTGGCCGTCATCGTGGACGCCAACGGCTGGGACAGGCTGGGGCGTTTACGGAAACCGCTGGAAGCATCGCCGGCGGTCAAGATCTTGATCGACCACCATCCATACAGTGAACTGATCACGCCCTTGTCGGTGATTGAGACGAAGGCGTCTTCAACGGCCGAGCTCGTTTATGATCTGATCGACTCTTTAGGCGCGCCGCTTTCTTCGAGGGCGGCGGATGCGCTGTACACGGGCATTCTCACCGACACCGTTTCCTTCCGCTTCGCCAGAAGCGCTCCGTGCGCCCATGTCATCGCGGCCAAGCTCCTTTCCGCGGGCGTCGACCCGTCCCGGGTCTACGACCAGGTCTACAACCGCAACACGGGCGCCCGAACCCGGCTCATGGGCCGCGCGCTCTCCGATATTCAATTCACCGGTTGCGGCCGCGTCGCCTGGCTGACCGTAACACGATCCATGATTGAGGAGACCGGTGCGCTGTCCTCGGATACGAGCGGGTTCGTGGACGTGACCATGACCATAGCCGGCATTCGAATCGGGATCATTTTCGTGGAGTCCAGAGACGGCACGGTCCAGATCAGCTTAAGGTCCCGGCCCGATACCGACATCAACCAGGTCGCCGTAGACCTGGGCGGCGGCGGCCACAGGAACGCCGCGGGCGCCGTATACAGCGGCACGCTCGAACAGGCCGTCAGGACCGTCACGGCGGCGGCGGTCACCGCACTCTAGCGCATCAGTCACCGCACGCTGGCACGGCCGTCCTTCCCGCGGGCCGGCTGTCCGTCCGAAACATCCGACCGCATGATGCTCATTACGCGAAAAACCCGGTTCTCGGCAGCCCATCTGTGCCACGACCCGCAGTGGCCGGAGGCCAGGAACAGGCGCGTGTACGGAACCTGCGCCGTCGGCACCGGCCACGGTCACGACTACGTGGCCGAATTCACCTTCGGAGGACCAGTCGATCCCCGGACCGGCGTGGTCCTGAACCTGACCGAGGTCAAGCGGTTGATCCACGCCGTGATCGAGCCGCTGGACCTGAGCCATCTGAACCACGACCACCCCGCCCTGGAGGGTCCGGCTCCGACGAGCGAAAGACTCGTCCGGTACCTCTGGCACGCGCTGGAAAGCGGTGCCGGGCGGTGCGGGCTTACGCGCATCCTGCTCCATGAAACTCGCACGAGAAATATCGAATACACTGGAGACGACAGCATGGTCCTTGTCACGAGAAGCGTAGAGTTCAACGCCGCCCACCGTCTGCACAGTATTAGGTTGAGCGACGAAGAGAACGTGCGTATATTCGGCAAGTGCAACAACCCGCACGGCCACGGCCACAATTATGAACTCGCGGTGACGGTCCGCGGCCCGGTAGACGAGAAGACCGGGATGGTCATCGACATGGGACGTTTCGATGAGGTCCTCCAGAAGGAAGTCGTGGATCGTTACGATCACCGGCACCTGAACCGGGACCTGGAGGAATTCAGGACGGTCAATCCGACCTCCGAGGAGATGCTACGCGTGATCTGGGCGCGGCTGACTCCCTTTTTCGATTCCCCATCCCTGTACAGGATTCGCCTGGTGGAAACGTCCAAGAACGCTTTCGAGTATTTCGGAGAAGAGGACCGGTAATCACGATGGACCCTATCGAGGGATTGACGAGGTCACTGCTCGCCGAAATCGGCGAGAACCCGGACCGGGACGGTCTCAGGCGGACGCCCCGCCGCGTAGCGGAATCCCTGAGGTTCCTGACACAGGGCTATGAAAAAAGCATTGAAACCGTTATAAATAACGCTATCTATGAAGAGGACTACGATGAGATGGTGCTGGTGAAGGACATTGAGTTCTTCTCGCTGTGCGAGCACCACCTGCTGCCGTTTTTCGGCCAGTGCCATATCGCCTACATACCCAACGGCAAGATAATCGGACTCGGCAAGATCCCCCGCATCGTGGACGTGTTCTCGCGGCGTCTGCAGTTGCAGGAGCGCCTGACCTCCCAGATCGCCCAGACCCTGCAGACCTGGCTCGACCCCCTCGGGGTGGCGGTTGTCATGGAAGCGGGCCATCTCTGCATGATGATGCGCGGCGTGGAGAAACAGCACTCCAAGGCGACGACGAGCGCCATGCTCGGCGTATTCCGGGACGATCGCGCCACGCGGATGGAATTCCTCGATCTCACCCGGTCGAAGCACGGCGGGTAAAGCGGGACGAGGCAGGCCGGAGACCGGCTTGTTGAAAAGCCGGCGATCGGCCGACTGACCGGTGGGGTACACCATCATGAACAAAGACCGACTCGTGGACCGACTCGCGGCCGTGTTGGGCCGGGAGAACGTCATCGACGCGCCGGACCAGCTGATCGTGTACGAATGCGACGGGCTGACCATAGACCGGAACGCCCCTCATGCCGTGGTCTACCCGACCACGACGGAGGAGGTCGCGGCCGTGGTCCGCATACTCCACGACGCAAGCATCCCCTTCGTGGCGCGCGGGGCCGGCACCGGGCTGAGCGGCGGGAGCCTCCCGCCCGACGGCGGGGTCATGATCGCGCTGACCAAGATGAACCGCATCGTGGAGGTCGACTTCCGGAACCAGCGCGCGCTGGTGGAAGCCGGCGTGGTCAACCTGCGCCTGTCAAAGGAAACCGGCAAGCAGGGCTACCATTTCGTGCCGGACCCATCGAGCCAGTACGCCTGTACCATCGGCGGAAACATCGCCGAGAACTCGGGCGGCCCCCACACTTTGAAGTACGGGGTCACGACCAACCACACGCTGGGCGTGGAGGTGGTCTTGCCGGACGGGCAAGTCACGTGGTTCGGCGGCAAGGCGGAAGACACCGTGGGGTACGATCTGCGCGGCCTCCTGATCGGCTCCGAAGGCATGCTGGGCATCGTTACGCGGGCGTGGGTCAAACTGACCCGCCTTCCCCAGGCCTGGCGGACATTTCTGGTGGTATTCGACAGTGTGGAGGACGCGTCCCGCGCCGTCGCCGGCGTGGTGGACCGGGGAATCGTCCCTTCGGCCCTCGAAATGATCGACCGGGTCGCCATCGGCGCCATCGAGGCTGCCTACCATTTCGGATTTCCACTGGACGCGGAAGCCGTGCTGATCATCGAACTCGAGGGGCACGAGGCGGGTCTGGGCGCCCAGGCCGAAGCGGTGACCGCGGTGTGTGAGGATAACCGGGCCCGCGAAATCCGTACCGCGGAAGACGACAGGGAACGCGCCCTGCTGTGGACGAGCCGCAAACGGGCCTTCGGCGCCATGGGACGCCTGAGTCCCAGCTACTACGTGCAGGACGGCGTGGTCCCACGTACGAAAATCCCGGACATCATGCGGGTCATCCGGACGACGGCCGAGAAATACGAACTGCTGATCGGCAACGTGTTCCACGCCGGCGACGGCAACATCCATCCCTGTATCGCATATGACGACCGGGACGAGGAACAGGCGCAGAAGACCGTGGAGGCCAGCAACGAGATCCTGCGGGCCTGTGTCGACCTGGGCGGATCCATCACCGGGGAACACGGCATCGGATATGAAAAGGTCGACCTGATGCCCCTGATTTTCGACGAACCGGATATCCAGGCCATGGAGACGGTCAAAGAGGTGTTCGACGGGAACAACCTCAGCAATCCCGGCAAGATGTTTCCCACGAACCGTTCCTGCATCGGATGCGGAACGGCTGAACTGAAATACACCAACCGTCAGGCGGCGCTGCTCTGAACTCGATGGCACACAGGTTAACCCATGCCCGATGAGGTGCTGCACAGCAGGCTCGGATCCGTCGTGGACGGATATGCGCCCGCGAACCGGGAAACGCTGGCTTCCCATGCCGTCGAAGGAGTCGTTCCCTCGGCCTTCGTAGCCCCGGGAAGCGTGTCGTCCCTTTCAGCCACCGTGAAAGTGGCCACGGAACTGGGTTACGCCGTGATTCCGCGGGGTGGCGGTACCAAGATGGACTTCGGCCATCCGCCCTCCCGCGCGGATATCGTGGTGTCCTTGGAGCGCCTCAACCGGATCGTCGCCCACGAACCGGCGGACCAGACTGCCACCGTAGAGGCCGGCATCACCATGGCCGGGCTGCAGGCCGGGCTGGAAAAAAGAGGCCAGTATCTTCCCCTGGACCCGCCTCACGGCGACGCGTGCACCCTGGGCGGCGTACTCGCCACCAATGCCTCCGGCGTGCTCAGGGTCTCCTTCGGTACGGCCAGGGACATGGTCATCGGCGCCCGTGTGGTCCAGGCGGACGGCACGGTCGTGCGTTCCGGCGGTCAGGTCGTCAAGAACGTGGCGGGTTACGACCTGAACAAGATGTACATCGGTTCGCTCGGCACGCTCGGCATTCTCGCGGAGGTGAATCTCAAGCTCCAGCCCGTGCCGGCGGCGGGTAGCATCGTCATCGGAAACATGCCGGGGCTGGGTGCTGCCGCCGAATGCGCATTTCGGGTCATGGACTCGGAGATCATGCCGTCCTTCCTGGAATTGGCCAATCCCGCGGCCTGCGCCTTGCTCGCGGGTGATGCCGGCGGGGCGCCGGTTCACGGCGCCGGGGAGGGCAGCGCGCGGAACGGACATCATTTCTCACTTGTCGCGGGCATGATCGGACCGAACGAGACGGTGGACTGGCAGTCCGAGGAATGCGAACGGCTTTTCCGGGAGTCGGGCGCGGTCGAAGTCGTCCGGACGGACGTGGAAGGATACCGCCGGCTTCTCGATGCGATGCGGGCGTTTCCCGCGGGCCGGCTCGTGCCCCGGGGCATGAGGCCGGGGTTGACCTGCCGCGCCGGCGTGACTCCGGACAGGGTGGACGCGCTGTTCCGGCTGGCGGATGAAGGCTGCCGGCGCCTGTCCATCGGCTGTGCCATGCTCTCCCATTTCGCAAGCGGTCACGTGGCCTTCGTCTTCTACCGGGAAGGGACGTTTCAGGTTCCGGAATTCGACGGGTTGGCGGGCCTGATCGAGGAATTGCGGAGCGCGTCGGAACAACAGGGCGTCTTCGTGGTGGAGCATGCGCCCGCCGCCCTGAGGGAACGGGTCGGCGTGTGGGGTTCAACCGGAGGAAACCAACGCATCATGGAAATGCTCAAATACCGTTTCGATCCGAAAAGCACGTTGAATCCGGGTCGGTTTACGGACGGAATCTGAAGGAACCGGCCTTGTGAAGCCACGGATGTGCCGCACGAGATCCGGTTAAACGGGAGATCCCAAATGAAACTGCCTGCATTCAGGGAGATTCGCCAGCGGTTCGACGCGCCTGTTGTCGAGGATATAGCCGGAACGACCGAAATGGAAGTCTCCCGCATGATCGAGGAGACCGGCATGCGCGCCGGATCCACGGTGGCCGTCGCGACCGGAAGCCGGGGGATCGGTAACATAGCGACCATCGTCGGGAGTGTCGTTTCCGCACTCGGCAAGGCCGGACTGAAGCCTTTCGTCGTACCGGCCATGGGCAGTCACGGGGGTGCGACTTCCGAAGGACAGCGAAGGGTACTGGAGAACTACGGTATCAGCGAAGCGGAGACCGGGTGCCCCGTACGCTCCGACATCGAGCCGGCGAGCCTCGGCGAGACCGAGGACGGACTGCCGGTTTACCTGGACCGGAATGCCCTGTCCGCGGACCATATCGTGGTGGTCAACCGCGTGAAGCCCCATACGGACTTCAAGGGCTCGGTAGGTAGCGGACTGATGAAGATGCTGGCTATCGGACTGGGCAAGCAGAAAGGCGCAAGCTACTACCACGGCGCGGTCTTCGAATACGGGTTCGAACACATGATCACGACCGTGTCCGGGCACGTTCTCGAGCACGCGCCTGTGGCCTTCGGACTGGCCGTCATCGAGAACGCCTACGATCAGACCGCGCACATCACAGGCGTCCCTGCGAATGTCCTGCAACAGGAAGAACGCCGCCTCTTCCAGGAGGCGCAGCGCCTCATGCCCCGCCTTCCGTCCGACGACATCGACATACTGATCGTCGACGAGATGGGGAAGAACATCAGCGGGACCGGCATGGACACGAATATCATCGGCCGGCGCATGCAGAATTTCGAGCATGAGCCCGCGGTCCCGCGGATCCTGCGCATCATCGTCCGCGACCTGACTCCGCAGAGCGAGGGCAACGCCGTGGGCATCGGTCTCGCCGATTTCACCACCCGCCGCCTGGTGGACAAGATCAACCACCAGTATACCTACGTCAATTCCATCACGGGCATGAGCCCGCAGAAATCCCGCATCCCCGTGTTCCTGGATACGGACCGCGAAGTAATCGAGGCCGCCTTCTCCACCATCGGCATGAAACCGCCCGGGGACGGACGCGCCGTCCGCATAAAGAACACGCTCTCCCTCGGACGCGTAGCGGTTTCCGACGCCCTGTCGGAAGAACTGGCCGATCGGGAGGACATCGAATTCACGGACCGCCGCGGACCGCTGGAATTCGACGGACGCGGTACCCTGGCGTCCCTTCCGGACTGAGTCGGCGGCTCCACCTGAACCTGCCGCCCTTCCGGATTGAACAGCGTCCCTTCCGGACTGAATCGACGGCTCTTCCTGTTTTTTATTGACAAAATATCCTGGCTATGTAAATTAATAAACTGCCCGATTTTGCAAAAGGCTTGTCGATGAGCCTTGACCGGCGGGCATTGCCATTGGGAAGGGGGCCGAACCAAGCCCCTGAAGTCAAACGGATAAACAGGAGTTGTCGCAGAACGTGAGCACTTTAACGAAAACCCATTCGACGGCGTCGGAAGACCGGTCTCTCGATCTCTACCTGCAGGAAATCGGCAACGTCCCGTTGTTGATGGCCGAAGAAGAAACAGAGCTGGCCCGGTCGGTCCGGGCCGGCGACCAGAAAGCGCTGGAGAAGCTGGCGTCTTCCAATCTCCGGTTCGTGGTCAGTGTCGCCAAGCAGTACCAGAACCAGGGACTTTCCCTGTCCGACCTGATTAATGAAGGAAATATCGGGCTGATCAAGGCGGCCAAGCGATTCGACGAGACCAAGGGCTTCAAGTTCATCTCTTACGCGGTCTGGTGGATTCGCCAGTCCATCCTCCAGGCGCTCGCCGAGCAGTCCCGGATCGTGCGGCTTCCCTTGAGCCGCGTGGGCGCCCTCCACAAGATCGGCCGGCTGTCCAGCGAATTCGAACAAGAGTTCGGGCGCGAACCCAGCGCCGAGGAAATCGCGCGGGAGCTGGATATGAAACCCGGCGACGTGAAAGACACGATGCGCATCGCGAGCCGCCACGTATCGCTGGACGCGCCGCTCAAATCGGGTGAAGACAACAGGTTGCTTGATCTCATCGAGGATGATGAACAGGATGCGCCGGACGAAGCCCTCATGGTGGATGCGCTGAAAGAAGAGATCTTCCGGGCGCTCGGATCCCTGACTAAGCGGGAAGCGGCCGTGATCGCCTTGTATTTCGGCATCAATATGGAAAGGTCCTATACCCTGGAGGAGATCGGATCGCGGTTCAGTCTCACGAGGGAACGCGTGCGCCAGATCAAGGAAAAGGCGCTACGCAGGCTTCGCCACGTTTCCAGAAGCCAGAAGCTTCGGGCCTATCTGAACTGATCGATCCCCATCCGTGACGTGGCGGGACCCATCCCCGGATCCCGCCGGTCATCCGCTCGCGACGGCGCCGCACCGGCCGCCGGGGCGCGGAGACGGAAATGCTTCGAAGAAGATTGGTCTCAATCATACATATGCCGTCAAGTGCGCGGGACGATCAGCGGGAATACGGCCTGCCGTCGATCCTGGCCTGCATCGCCGTACTGGCGCTTCTGATGCTGGGGGGATGGCATTTCGCCGCGTCCCATGTGATTGCCGTGCTGGACGACAGGGCCCTGATTGAACGGGAAAGGGAAAACAACCGGCTGCAGTCCCAGTTGCAGGCCCTGCATGAATTGGACGGCGCGCTCGAATCGCAGATCCTGACCCTGTCGGAGCGCGCGTCCGACATTGGCAAGATCGTGCATGGAGCCGATGAGCCCGGCACGGTCGCCGGCCCCGACAAACCCCCTGCGTCCCAGGCATCTATCGAACGGTCCGAGTCGCCCGATGCGGCCATAGGCAGGATCGGCGTAAGGATCGACCGGATGCTGGCCGAAACCCGTGCGGAACTGACCAGCCTGCGTTCCATCAAGGCAGAGGCAGGCGCCGACGAGACGTACTGGCTCGGCGTCCCTATCGTCTTGCCGGTGCGCGGTCCCGTCTCGAGATCCTTCGGGTCTTCGCGCAACCTGTTGAGCGACGACCAGCGCGTGCACGGGGGCCTGGACATCGCCGCGAACAAGGACGAACCGGTACGGGCGACTGCTAACGGAGTGGTTTCGAGGACCGGTGTGAACGCAAGCCTCGGCCGGTATGTGGACATCGATCACCAGAACGGGTACGTCACGCGGTACGGCCACCTCTCCGACGTGCTTGTCGAAAGAAGGAAACGGGTGGAGCGCGGGGAGGTCATCGGACGGGTCGGTCAGACAGGAAAGACCAGCGGATACCACATACATTACGAGGTCCATTACGAAGGCCGCATACTCGATCCGTCGGCCTGGTTGTTCCCGGCCCGGGGCCTTTAACCTGTGGCCGGTCGCGGAAGAAACCGCAAAAAATAGTTTGACACGAGGCGCGATCCGCTTCATTTTGTGCGTCACATCGTCGCGGTAAGTGTTTATATCGCACTGATTAAGATTTTCGGGTCAACTTGTAACGGGAATCAGGGATTTTGATAAGAAACCGAATGCCGACCGGGCTCATGGTCTTGCATTTCGGGGATATAACGGTTCGTATACCCGGACTGCCGATTGCTGTCATGCTGGGCGTGCTGGTCATGGTAACGGGCGTCGTATACGTCGGCGCGCGGTCATGGGTGGCCGAGTACAGGCATGAAAGCATGCGTGAAGAGATCGCGATCCTGGAACAGTCCAGCCGATCGAGCAGGGTCAGGCTGGATTCGCTCATAGCATCGGAAGAGTCCGCCCGGTTGATTTCGGGGCTTCCAAGCATCCATCCGGACGTTCGCCAGGTAGGTGTGGGTGGACGGACCGAGGTGCCGGATCCGGGTTTCGGCCACGATTCGCCCTTCTACCGGGCTTCCAGATTGTACTCCGAGATGGAAACCTCGAAACGGATGTCCAGCCTTTCGCTCAAGAGCATGGAGGATATCGAGCGGCAGATCCGGGAAGTCGACGACCGCTGGCAGTTCGTACCTTCGATTACTCCGGTGACCGGCGTGATAACCAGCCGGTACGGACCGAGGAACGATCCCTTCACCGGTCTGTACGCCATGCACAGTGGAATCGATATCGCCGCGGCCCCGGGAACGCCGGTCAGTTCTCCGGCCAGCGGCGTCGTGATCAAAACCGGCGTGGACTCCCGGTACGGCCTGTACATAGACGTGGACCACCAGAACGGATACAGGACCCGCTTCGGTCATCTTTCCACCATCCTGGTGAAGAAGGGCATGGAACTGCAGCGCGGAGATATCATCGGCCAGGTAGGTATGACGGGAAGAGCCAACGGATCTCACCTGCACTACGAGATTCAGAAGGACGGCAGACGCGTCAACCCCATAAAGTACATCCGGTCCGAAAACGACTGCTGAACCGTACGGACCACGAAATTCGATCGGAGGCAGGAGCGCAGTTTACTCCTGCCTTTTTCATATCTGTGCCGTGGCCGTCTTCCGGTTGTTTTCCCCTTAACGTCAGCATAGCCACCCATACCCGCAGGCATTCTGCCGCCGTGTCGGTCGTCCCTTGAATTCCGCCGGGCGCCCGGTTGCGCTTGCCGGCCGGGAAGGGGCGAGGGCCGATCGATGTTCCGACAGGACTACATCATGAGAACCATCCGTGTTTTCATCGATGCGTTGATCCTGTTGATCCGGTCGCGCCGCGA
>JAPOOT010000452.1 GCA_026713285.1 Gemmatimonadota bacterium
CCCGCCTGTCGCGGACCGATGAGGGTCACCACGGGGAATTCTGCCGCCGTCGCTGTAAGTTCGCCGGCGATTTGTCTTGAAATCATGGCACTGATCCTGCGTTCTTGTTGAATCAACCTGCGAGCAATATACCATAATCCGGTACAATTTTCAAGTTGAACTTGAATTTTGTACAGAATCGGTCCTTGTACCCGGTCCGTTTCGCGTGCGCGTCCGCAAAGCAGCTGGATATCGTCACCGATGTTCGTAAGGGAAAGAGGCACCGCTCATGGCAGACTATCTACCCCTCGATCTGTCGCCGTTTTGCAATGCCGGTCTTGAAGTCCTGCGCGAAAAACCCAATGCGCCCATCGGCGAACAATCCTTCCGCGGCCTGCCATTCAAGGTCGGCGAAGATCCGGCGAGATGTTTCATCGCGCTGGAGGGCGCGGCGGACGGCGTCACCATCCCCATTCATCAGACCCCAACCGGCGTGATCCTGGCCCATCGCTTGCTGGAATCCGACCTGATGGAAGGCGGTCCGCTGGGGATCCCCGTGGCGGATTACGTGTTCCGCATGGCGGGCGGGGAGGAAATCCGCGTCCCCGTCCGCGAGCGGTTCGAAATCGCCCATATCTCCCTGGGCGGAAAGCCTTTCGTCGCGCTCCCGGATTCCGGTCAGGTAAAGATGCGGCGACACGGCGGGTCGTGGGGCGACGCGGGACGGCGCCAGACGGAAGTCACGGGAGACTATTCCAGGGGATACTTCCTCTGGGCGTGGCGAAACCCCCATCCCGACCGTGCGATCGAATCGCTGGAAGTCATTCCAAAGGGTCCCCGGTTCATCATCGCCGGACTTACGGTTTCCCAGGCAAACGAACATCCCTTTGTCCGCCAGGGGAAACGGGAAGCGCGCCTGACCCTGACCGATCCGGAAGACGCCGAGAAGCCCTTCGATCTGCGCGTGGACGTGGACCGGGGAATCGCCTCCTACGTCCATCCCCTGCCCGAGGCTTCGGCCGATGATTTCGTCGAAGATGATTTCGCCGGGTGGGGCGAGACGCAGAACCCGAAGTCGAGCCCGGCGTACGTCGAGGTTGCCGCGATCCCTACGGCCACGGTAACGGTGAAGCAGGGCGAGGAGAAGGTCGGCGAGGTCCGGTGGGGCGACGTCGAGGAGAAGAAGGTGGTAGAGACGCCTCGCATGAAGGTGGAACTCCTGGACCGGGGCCGGAACTGGGTAAATGTCACGGTTCTCGACGACGATACGGAAAGGCCGGTTCCGTGCCGCGTCCACTTCCGCTCGCCGGAAGGCATTCCCTACCAGCCCTATGGGCACCACAATCAGGTCAACTCCAATCTGGACACCTGGCATGTCGACATCGGCGGGGACCTCCGTCTGGGACAGATCACCTACGCGTACATCGACGGCAAGTGCCAGGGATGGCTGCCCCGCGGCGAGGTCGTCGTGGACGTGGCGCGGGGATTCGAGTACGAGCCGCTCCGGACCCGGGTGAAGATCGAACCGGGGCAGCAGGAACTGACCCTGCGGCTCAAGCGCTGGGTGAACATGAACGCGCGGGGGTGGTACAGCGGGGATTCGCACGTCCACTTCCTCTCCACGCAGGGCAGCCACACGGAATCCCAGGGAGAGGACCTGAACGTCGTGAACCTGCTCCCGTCGCAGTGGGGCAATCTCTTCACGAATACGGAGGATTTCACGGGCCGGCCGAGTATCTCGCAGGACGGGAACAACATCGTGTACGTCGGCCAGGAAAACCGCCAGCACTTCCTGGGACACCTCATTCTCTGGGGCCTGAAGGAGCCGGTCATGCCCTGGTGCAGCGACGGTCCCGGCGAGGCGGAGCTGGGCGGCACGCTGGAAATCACCATGAGCGACTGGGCAGACCAGTGCCACGCCCAGGGCGGTTCGGTCATCATCCCCCATCTCCCGAATCCGAACGGGGAACCCGCGGCACTGATTGCCACGGGCCGCGCGGACGGCGTGGAAATGCTACGGCACCAGCCCTTCAACCACATCGAATACTACCGATATCTGAACTGCGGTTACCGCCTGCCCCTGGTGGGCGGGACGGACAAGATGAGCAGCGACGTACCCGTCGGGCTATACCGCACTTACGCCTACATGCCCGACCAGGATTTCACCTACGACAACTGGTGCGACGCCGTGTCCAAGGGACGGACGTTCCACAGCGGCGGTCCGATCATCCACCTCTCCGTGGAAGGGCACGACATCGGCGATACCGTGCAGGTGTCGGGGCCCGGGACGGTTGAGGTCCAGGCGTGGTCGGAGAGCATCTTCCCGATCCATACCCTGGAGATCGTCCAGGGCGGGCGGGTCGTGGCCTCCACCGAAGATCGCAACGGCACGCGCCGCCTGGAACTGAAGGCGAGGGTGAAGGTGGAGGGGCATACCTGGCTGGCCGCGCGGTGCGCGGGTCCCGACTATTCG
>JAPOOT010000456.1 GCA_026713285.1 Gemmatimonadota bacterium
GGGCATGGACCCCCAGTGCGCGTACTGGCAGAGCTACGCCTCCGACGCGTCCATGGCGAAGTCCGTGGGCCAGACGCCCCGGGCCGGCCTGCTCTGCATCCCCACGGAGAACACCCACGGATACGAGATCATACCCCGCAATGGGTTGAACCGGTGCGTCGCCCTGCTGGCGGCCTACCTTGAAAAACCGGAGTAGTCAAGAGGAGCGGAGGACCTTCATGTCCCTGAAAGTCACCAACGTGGAAAGATTCACCGTCACCGTGCCGTTCACGCAGGGTCAACGGCCCATGGCCGAGCGAACGGTATACAACTGGTCCGTCTTCGAACTGTGCAAGGTCACCACCGATGCGGGTTTCGTGGGCTGGGGCGAGACCATCGTCCATTACATCCATGCCCGGGTGACCGACCGGAGCGTGGAACGCGTGATGGGAAAGAGTCCGGCGGACTTCATGCAGGACGATTCGATCGGCGCCGGGCTGCAGATGGCCCTGTACGACGTGGTGGGCAAGTCCCTCGAGGTGCCTTGCCACAAGCTCCTGGGCAACAAGGTGCGTGACTGGGTGCCCATTTCCTGGTGGTCCAACGAAGGGCCTCCAGACGACTGGGTCCGGCAGGCGCGGGACGCCGTAGACAACGGGTACACCACCATCAAGCTCAAACAGCGGCCCTGGCATGACATCAACGAACAGATGGAGGCGATCGACGCATCCGTGCCGCGCCACTTCCGGGTGGATCTCGACGCCAACGGTTCCATGCACAACGCGGCGGCGGCCATGCCCGTCATGCGCGGCCTGGAGCGCTTCGACATCGTGGCCATGTTCGAGACGCCCATACCGCAGACCGACCTCCTGGGGAACCGCCAGCTCCGGCAGGTCATCAGCCGCCCCATCGCCATGCATTTCGGCTCGCCGCCCTACACCACGGTGGTCCGCGAAGCGGTCTGCGACGGATTCGTCGTCGGTGGAGGCGCCTCGCGGGTGATGTACCAGGGGATTCTCAGCGCGGAAGCCAACATGCCCTTCTGGCTCCAGATGGTCGGCAACGGACTTACCACCACGTGGGCCGCCCATCTCGGCGCCGTGCTCACCCACGCCACCTGGCCCGCCATCACCTGTATCAACCTGTACCGCCACCACCTGCTCAAAAGTCCCATCGAAGTCGTGGGCGGCTTCCACCGCGTGCCCGACGGACCGGGCCTGGGCGTGGAAGTGGACGAAGAGGCCATGCACGGCTTCCTCGTTCCCGACGACGTGATGCGGCCATTCCGCGACCGGGACGAACCGTACGACTTCCCGAGGCCCCGGTTTATCCGCACGGCGGTGTTTCCGGATGGGCGCCGCGTCCATTTTGGGAATATCCGCCACGGGTGGGAACTGGAGGCCTACACGCCCGGCGTACGCACGGAATACTGGCGGGAAGACGGCACCGATGGTTTCGAAGACCTTTGGAGCCGTACGCAGGAACGGCCCGTAACCGGGGGATGAACGACCGGGGAAGCCGGACCGGAACGCGTGGTGAGAACGGCGGCACGTAAACACGAAACCAGGGATCGGTAATCTGCCGGCAAGTCGGGCATTTCGTAAACATTTGTATCAAGAAGACCAGGCAATCGGAGCAGAACCATGAGACTGGAAGACAAGACGGCGATCGTAACCGGCGCGGCATCGGGCATTGGACGAGGCACCGCGGAGATGATGGCGCGGGAAGGCGCCCGGGTGGTGGCCGTGGA
>JAPOOT010000459.1 GCA_026713285.1 Gemmatimonadota bacterium
CCAGCGGTTCCATTCACATGCATAATGGACGAGGATATACGTGGGATATACCCCACCTGACCGACAAACCTGTCAATCCAGCCAACCACCGGCCGCGGCGAACCAAGGAGCGAAATTCCCATGCCTTCACCCTGGGAACGAATCGAAGAGAGGATTTACCGATTTCAGGATAGCTGCATCGTTTACGCCGTCGAGGGCACGGAAGGCGTCGTGCTCGTAAACGCAGGTACGGGCCTGGCCGCGGACCATCTCGACGAAATCGCACGGGGCAGGCCGGTAACGGTACTCCTCACCCATCATTTCCGGGACCACACCGACGGCGCCATTCGGCTCCATGGGAAGGGAGCGCGGATACTCGGTCCGTACTGGGACCAGGAGTACCTCGTCGATCCCGAACAGCACTTCAGGGAACGCCAGCAATGGAACTCGTACGACAACCGGTGGGACCGCTTCTCGCCCGTCCGGCCCGTGCCCGTCGACGCCTGGATGATGGATTATGAAACGCGCGATATCGCGGGGCGGTTATGGGAGGTCGTACCCACGCCAGGCATGACCAACGGAGCGAGCAGCTACATGGTCACAGTCGATGGCAGGCGAATTGGATTCGTCGGCGAGGTGATCTGCGGGACCGGGAAGACGACCCGGCTGGCGCCGCTGCAGTACAACTACAACGACTACACGGGCGCCTGGAACCTGTACCACGCGGCCAATCGGCTGCTCGAGACGGGGGCGGACCGGCTGCTCCCGAGCCTGGGAGAACCGGTGGATGATCCGGCCACTGCCATCGCGGCCTTCAAGGCCAACCTCCGGCGTCTCGAGGAGATTTCGCCCGGCGTGAGCGCGCCGCTTGAGGATCCGGACGAGGACGATATCGAAGAGGTGCTGCCCCACCTGTACCGCTCGAAGTATGCCGGTGCGGAGACCCATTTCGTGCTGAGCGACACGGGCAAGGTCATGTCCATCGACTACGGCTACAACCTGAAGACCGGTTTCCAGCCAGGTAAATCCCACGTATCCAACCGCCGTCCGATCCTGCACGGAATCAGCGGGCTCAGGAAGCGCTTCGGGATCGACCGCATCGACGCCACGCTGGTCTCCCATTTCCACGACGACCACGTCAACGGAATCCCCATGCTCCAGCGTCTCTACGGGACGGAAGTCCTGGCGGGCGAACAGTTCAGCGACCTGCTCGTAAACCCGGTCAAGTACGACCGGCCCTGCCTCTGGCACGAGCCCATCAACGTGTCCCGCCACATTCCCAACGGAACGACGATCCACTGGGAGAACATCCCCATCACGCTGTATCCCATGTCGGGCCATACGCGCTTCGCCACGATGATCTGCATGGAAATCGACGGAACCCGCGTGGTCCACACCGGCGACCAGGCCTTCTTCGACGCGGAGGGCGGGGTGGGCTACCTGCCCGGTGCGCGCATGTTCACCAACCACGTGTACAAGAATGGCCTCGACCTCGGATGCTACAAACAGTTCCTGGAGGACCTCAGACGATTCGAACCGGAACTGGTCATCACGGGCCACACCCGGCCGTACCGCACGTCACCCGAATGGTACGCGGAGATCAACCGTGCCGCGGAAGCCTTCGACGACGTGCACCGCACGCTCATGCTGCTGGAGGACGACGAGGCCCATTTCGGCGCCGAGTCCCAGGGCGGCAAGCTGGTGCCCTACCGCGTCCACGCGCCGGAGGGCGGACCCATCGAATTGAGCGGTTGGGTACTCAATCCGTTCCCGACGGAACAACCGGCGCGCATACGACTCGTGTGTCCCGAGGGCTGGCAGAGCGAGACGGTCACACTTTCCCTGGGCCCCCGGGAACAGAAGGATATACACCTCGTGCTGCACGTTCCTGAAGGTACCCGGCGCCGGCGGCAACCCGTGGCGCTGAACCTGACCGTAGGGGGCCGGCCCTTCGGACAGGTGACGGAAGCCCTGGTGACGGTGGGCATGCCGAAGTGGTGAAGTGGTTGGCGATGTTGCAAGTAGGGGTGAATTAGTCGGCGATGTTGCGGAAAGGGTGAATCAGTTGGCGATGTTACGGGAAAGGGTGAGCGGCCGGTAATGTTGCAAGAAGGGGTGAATTAGCCGGCGATGTTGCAGGAAGGGGTGAATCTACCAGTGATGTTGCCAGATTTCAATTCAGTCGGTTGTACTTCAATTTTTGAACATTAAGATCGAGTTAATCAATAGAAAGGAACTTCCATGATCGGGCAGACCAGCCTGGGAGCGCTGCCTTCGCTGCGATCCTATGAAAGTCACCGCATATCCAGTTGGAACCACTCCGGCGAAAACGCCGACAGCTGGCGGATCGAAGCCGGTGAAAAACGCGTGATCGGCGAAATCAACGGTCCGGGCTGCATCAAGCACCTCTGGATGACGCTGGGTCTCCCGGCGGAGGACTATTGTCGCCGTATCGTGCTGCGCATGTACTGGGACGGATGCGCGGAACCGAGCGTGGAGTGTCCTATCGGTGATTTCTTCGGCCTGGGGCACGGCATGCGGAAGGATTTCATCACCGCGCCGCTGCAGATGAGCCCGCAGGACGGGAAAGGCTTCAACTCGTGGTGGCCCATGCCCTTCAGGGAGAAGGCCGTGCTGGAGGTGGAGAACCAGGGCGACGAAGGATACAATCACTATTTCTACATCGACTACGAGACCTATCCCACGGTGGAAGCAGTGGCAGGCCAGGCGTATTTCCACGTGCAATGGCGCCGGGAAGCCAATACGAGGGGTTGGGCCTATGAGGAGAACCTGAAGCCGGCCGAGTACCGGAACGATCCGCGCTGGTACAATAAAAGCGACAGCGAAAACTACGTCATGTGCGATGTCGAAGGAGACGGGATCTACTGCGGCGCACACCTGGACATCGACTGCTTCCAGCGCAA
>JAPOOT010000460.1 GCA_026713285.1 Gemmatimonadota bacterium
AGTTTCAAGTAGTAGAACAGCTGCGCTTTGTGCAGGGCAAGGTGCTGTACCATCTCCATCATGCGATGGCCGAGCACGGGCGAGGTCGGGTCCCACGGCGCCGGCGCGGGTTCGTTCTGCATTCTTTCCTCGCCGGCAAGCCTGAGCATTTCAAAAGCCAGGTCCCGGTCCGCCGCGAGTTTTTCCTTTGCTTCCGCCACCGAGGTGACGGTGGCCATCGCTTCAGCCGGGGGCAGCATATCACCCGATCCCATGTCGTCCACGCTCACGCCTTCGGGCAGTCCGAAGTCTCCGGTGACGAATCCCTTGATCGCCATTCCGCAGGCTTCGGCCACATGATAAAGCAGTTGGCCGGTCGTCATCCAGTTGTCGCCCGTCGATGGTTTCCAGTCTAGATCCTTATCCTCGACGAGATCCATCAATCCATCGGCCGCATGGTACGTGTATTTCAGTTCATGGGTCAGTATGTCGGTCCAGTTCATGCTTGCTCCATTTCTCTATAACTCAGTACTATGACGTGTTGATCGTCAGTACTATGACGTGTTGATCGTTCACTCCGGTACTTCTGCTCTATTCTTCCTCATTCAATTCCAAGAGCATGATATAGTTGCCGCAGGTATCGTCGAAAATAGCCTGGATGCCGAAGTCCTGCTTCGCGGGCTCCACGCTGAATCGGACGCCGAGTTTCTTCAGACGTTCGTATTCGGAAGCGATATCGTCCACGGAGAACACGATGTAGGGCATTCCAGCATCATAGACCTCTTTGTGAAACACCTTGGCCCACTCGGTACCCTTCGGCTCGAGCAGAAGCCTGGTACCATCCGGGTCTTCGGGAGAGGCTACGATGGCGAGGTCGGCATCGGGCACGTACATCACTTCTACAAAACCAAGAACCGTTGTATAAAACTTGTGCGCCTCGTGGGGATCGTTAACCATGATTCCCGTCATCTCGATTCGCATAGTTCACCCCTCCTTTGTTTCTGCTTTACGGGTTCCTCTGGCGATTACGGTCTGGCTGTGTGGCGAAAATCCTGCCTAAAGTACAAACCGGGCGCGCAGCACGCCACAGATTTCGACCAGGAATCCATCTTGGCATAATGGCCGGGATGTTGACAGGCCATAGACCGCCGTCTACATTGTCAGTCGGTTGTCTGTGCTGATATTCAGTCGGTTGTTCCGTGATTTTAGCCATTGGACTGGTAAGATTGGCGAGGACAAAAGGAGCTGATATGGGCAGGGTCAGGGTGCTGGTAGGCACTCGTAAAGGGGCGTTTATCCTCTCAGCGGATGAGAAGCGTAGAGACTGGGAAATCGACGGGCCTCATTTTGGAGGTTGGGAGGTCTATCACATCAACGGATCCAGGATCAATCCCGATCGCATTTACGCAGCCCAGGCCACCGGCTGGTTCGGCCAGTTGGTGCAGAAATCGGACGACGGGGGTAAAAGCTGGAACCCGGTGAGCAACAAATTCGCCTTCGAGGGAGAGGTGGGCACTCATCTTGACTTCGACGACACCCCCCGTCCCTGGGGATTCAAGCGGGTCTGGCACTTCGAACCTTCGCATTCCGACCCGGACACCGTGTACGCGGGCGTCGAGGACGCGGCGCTCTTCCGCTCGACGGAAGGGGGCCAGTCCTGGAAGGAACTCGCCGGCCTGAGAAATCACCCGTCGAGCACGGGCTGGCATCCCGGCGCGGGCGGCCTTTGCCTGCACACCATCATACTGGACCGGGGCGACCCGAATCGGTTGATCGTAGCTATTTCCGTGGCCGGTGCCTTCCGTTCCCTGGACGGCGGCGATTCCTGGCAACCGATCAACCGGGGCCTGCATTCCGACTACATGCCTGAACCCGATGCCGAGGTGGGTCACTGCGTCCATCGGCTCGCGATGCATCCAATTCTACCGGACTTGCTGTTCATGCAGAGCCACAGGAACATCATGCGCAGCGACAACGGGGGAGATTCCTGGAGCAATGTGAGCGGCAACCTGCCCAGCGATTTCGGTTTCCCGATCAGTGTGCACGCCCACGAACCCGAAACGGTCTATGTCGTCCCGATGAAGAGCGATTCCGAGCACTACCCGGATGAAGGCCACCTGCGCGTCTACCGGAGCCGGACCGGCGGTAACGAATGGGAGCCGCTGTCCTCCGGACTGCCGCAGAAAGACTGCTACGTCAATGTCCTCCGGGACGCCATGGACGTGGATACGCTCGATGACTGCGGGGTATATTTCGGAACTTCCGGGGGAGCGGTCTACGTTTCTCCAGACGGTGGAGATCACTGGACGGCCATTACGCAGAATCTGCCTCCGGTGATGTCCGTCCAGGTTCAGACGCTCCCATGATACGCGTCGTTCTGCCCCATCACCTGCGGAACCTGGCGGGATGCCGGGACAGGGTAGTCATCCTGCAGGTCGCCGACGGGATCGTGACCCAGCGCAAGATCCTGGACGCGCTCGAAGCGCGCTTTCCGCAACTCGGCGGTACGGTCCGGGACTACGAAACCGGTGCTCGCCGGCCGCTTGTACGGTTCTTCGGCTGCGGAATGGACCTTTCCCTCGATTCGCCCGACGCGCCAGTACCCGAAACCATCGCGCGGGGCGAGGAGCCCTACCGGATCGTGGGTTCGGTAGCCGGGGGATAGCCCCGGCCCTATTTCAACATTTCCACGATATCCTCGTGCCCGGATTTCTCGGCCCGGACAAGGGGAGTCGCCCATTCCGCACCACCACCCCGGGGATTCGCACCGCGCTCCAGCAGGAATGCCACGAGGTCCCGGTTTCCCCAACGCGCGGCCCATCCCAGCGGCGTGGAACACCACTCGTCATCGATGGCCTCGATAGACGCGCCCCGGTCCAGCAACAGGGCGGACTTCTCCACGTCGCCGATCGCAGCCAGCTTGTGCAGGTAGGTGACGCCGTGCCAGTTCGCGTTGTTGGGATCGGCCCCGTGGTCGAAGAACAGGTTCAGCATGTCCAGGATATCGGCATTGGGAGTCAGGGCGCGTCCGTCCAGTTTCCATCCCTTGCGTCGGCGGAAGGCGTAACCCATGTAGTTGTTTGCATACCACGGACGGTTCAATTCGGCGCCCGCGCGGATCAGCATTTCGATAATCTCCCTGCGGGCGAATCCGGCTGCCATGCAAAGCACCCCGTAGTCGCCTCCGTAGTTGGCCAGGCCGGGATCCGCGCCGAGCAATTCGCCTACGACGGGTATGTTGTCCAGCAGCACGTACATGCTGATGTCGGCAATCGCACCATGCTGGTAGAGCAGGTTGATCATCTCCTCGTTTTTGCTCTTTCCCAGCGCCTGGGTCAATGGATTGCCACTCGATTCCACCGGCGCATTCGGGTCGGCGCCGTGATCCAGCAGAAGCCTGGCTGTTTCCAGGTGATCGCCGGCCACGGCTTCGTACAACGCGTGACCGCGAGGCGCGTTGTACTCAGGCGCGTTGGGATCGGCCCCGTGGTCCAGCAGAAGTTGTACGATGTCCGTGTATCCCTGACCTGCCGCGCTGAAGAGGGGGGAGAACCCGCAGGAATCCTGGTCACCGGCCAGCTCGCGATCTTGCTTAAGGAGTTCCCGTACGCGCCGTTCGTCCCCGAGGGCGCACGCGACGGTCATACTGTATTCCGCTCCCCTCGCGACCAGGTATCCAGTCAGCAGCGGATTGGTCCGCCCCCGGGTTTTACGTGCTCGAAACACGGCCAGGTGAAGGGGTTTGCATCTATCCCACCTTAACGGATCCGGTTCGGCCCCCAAATCCAGCAGCAGGGCCGTCATTCCCAGGTTGTATTCCTCCACGGCCACGTGCAGCGGCCGATTGCCGCGTTCGTCGCCGGCGTCAACCAATTCCGGCGAGGCGTTAAAATACGCACGGGCCGCTTCCAGGTCGCCCTCCCGAACGATCTCGCAGGCGCGCTGGCCTACCGGGGGCGCTTCGTACCTGTTCGCAATCGCCGCCGTCAACATGCCGGCTATTTCGTCGTGTCCACGGTCCCGGGCCCGATCCAGCGGAGGCACGTGGTATTCCAGCCCCGAAGCCGTCGCAGGATCCGCGCCGTGGTCGAGCAACAGACGTACTACTTCCGCGTGCCCTTCCCTGACGGCGAAGTGGAGCGGTTGGTAATATGCCCAGTTGCAGTTCGCCAGCCCTGGTTCTCTATTCAACAGATCCTGGATCCTGGACAGGTCCCCTTCAACCGCGGCCAACAGCATGTCCCATACCCTATCTGGCTTGCCATCCATGAAATGTCCTTGCTCGTTCGTGAAATCGGGTCGAATCCAATTCATAACTCGGTCTCCGAGTGTATTGTCTGTCGACGGCGCGTAATGGTTTAGGTCCTGGGAGAGGACACGAAGCAGGCGGGGTTTCAGCTTGTTGCGCGCTTCGTAGAGTCGTTTGCGTACCGTGCCCGCTCTCAATCCCATGAAACCCGCAATTTCAGGCGCCGAATAGTCTCCAATGTACCGCAACAGTGTAACTTCTCTAAGTGTTTCCGGCAACGCTTCGACCGCCTCGCGTACCTTTTCGCTCATCTCCTTGCGCGAAACCTGGTCCAGGGGACTTTCCCCGGTTGCCTGTAGGTCGTCCTCCATGGGCACAAATACATGGTTCTGGCTTCTCCGGTACCTATAGCACTGCCATTGCACGATACGTCTCAGCCAGGCCGGAAACGCGTCCGGCTCACGCAGCGACCCGATGTTCTGCCACGCGGCGACAAACCCTTCCTGCGTTGCGTCCTCCGCCAGGTGGCGTTCACCCAGGAGGCTTAGCGCGTAACCGAATGCCATGTCCTGATAGTAAGCCACCAGCTTGCCGAAGGCGAATCCTCGATCCGAATCGGGTACCGTGGCGTCGGCGGAGGCCTGAATGCATTTTAAAATATCGTTGGTCATCGTCAGCCGATAGATTTACGGTGTGAAGAACTGTCCTTCATACTATTCTCAATATACTAGTATCTTGTATCCGGCCTGGCGTTACAATTCGTTGACTGGCCGGTACCGCAGTCCTGATTTCCGGGTAACTCTCCGTTCAGCCGGGCCAATGGGTCGCCCTGTATAAGGTGATGTACTGTCGGAGGCTGATGAGGTCGCTTTCGTTTAGAAAAGGGAAATGCGCTATGGCAGACCTGAAAGCAAGCGCGCTCAGGGTTTTTGTCCCATCTAAGGACCACGAAGTTTCCACCAGGTTCTACGAGGACCTCGGATTCGAAGCGGTCTGGTCCGGCCATGGGGTGACCGAGCTGCGGATTGAAGGATTCAGCTTTTTCCTTCAGAACTACTATCAGAAGGAATGGGCGGATAATTTCATGATCCAGTTAAGGGTAGCTGACCTGGATGCGTGGTGGCGGCACATCGTGGAAAAGGACCTCGTGGCGCGGTACGACGGCGTCCGCGCCGCGGAGCCCAGGGTCCAGCCGTGGGGGCTTCGCGAGATCAACCTGATCGATCCCTCCGGCGTTCTGTGGCACATCGCCGAAGAGCGGGACTGACCCGCTGAACCGACCCTGATCACGTTCCCCCGGAGCCGTAATCCGCCAGGAGGTAATGCACAGCCAGGTTGGTGAAGTCGCCCCACCGGTCCGCGAATTCCCGGATTCGCTCCTCGGAAACCCGCTCTCCGTTGAAGTAGTGCCGCTCGATGGAGCGCTTAACCGCCAGGTCGCCCGCGGCGATGACGTTACCCCTCCCCAGGTAACGGGCGAGAAACCAGTCCGCCGTCCATCGGCCGATTCCCACCAGGGCCGTCAACGCCCGTTGCACCGAAGCGTCGTCCATTTCCGCCAGCCCATCCAGGTCGACCTCACCGGACTGAATGGACTGGGCCAGGTTTATGATGTACCGTTCCTTCTGTCTGGAAAACTGCAATGGAACCAGATCGCCGGGGTTCAGTTGCGCCAGTCGCCCGGGCTTCGGAAAGGCAAAGTGGGTTTCGCCACCGAAATCCATGGCCTCTCCGTACTCGGCGACCAGCCTTCCCCGTACCGTGTAGGCGAACCCGAGGTTGATCTGCTGGGCCGTGATGGAGGAAACGAGCATCTCGAAGGGATCTACCTGCAGGTTGGGTCGCAGGCCATGGTGTCTATCGACCGCGGCGGCCAGGACCGGATCCTTTGACGCGAAGGCGTAGAATGCCGGTAGCGGGAAGGAAAGGCCCAGGATTTTCTGCGCCGCCCCGAGCGCCGCGTCGATCACCGAGGAATCCGCCTGTACAGCCGCATCCCTGGGCGTCAGACGCAACTTGATCCGGTCACCCGATCGATACAGCGCGATCAGGCAAGGACCCTTCCCGGTTTCTATCACCTTGCTGAAGACACCATCTCGGAACCGGTTGGCGACGTCGCTGCCGTACCGCCGGTACCGATCCAGGGTGGCCTCGAAGTCGAGGACCGTATCTTCATCTGCTACAGATAACTCACCCGGCATGATGGTCTGGTGTTTCCCGATTCAACGAAGGCAACGCGGCCGTGCACGAGCCGCACGGACCGCACGGACCGTGCGGTCTGTGCAGTCCGCAAGCTTCCTGGTTTCATCTGAATTCGATCAGGATTCGGCGGGCTTCCAAAGACCGACGAAGGTGCCCTCGACGTCCGATATCCATGCGAAATGTCCCATGCCGGGGACTTCGGTCGGCGGGACGATGGACGATCCGCCCAGTTCCTCGGCCTTCGCGATATAGGCATCGAGATCGTCGACCTGTATATAGATCAGCGTATAGTTGTGCGGTTCATGGCCGAGCGCTGAAATGTGTCCGCTGATCCCCGAATCATCATCCGGCAGGATCATGGAAGCATGTTCATGGGACTCCATGTTCCACCCGAACAAACTGCCGTAGAAGGCCTGTGTCTCTTTCCGGTTCTTGCAGCCGATCTCGAAGTGTACGACGGGGTTTGGCATGTTGATTCTCCCTGGGTTGTGGCGCGGGTACGTAGCGCGAGATTGAATACAACGATCATTACGTGGTGCACAGGTCAATACGTGGTGCACAGGTCAATGGATGCGGATTATCATCTGTACTTGTCGTGCAGGCCCTGTCCGGCCAGGATCATGGGCAGAATCTTCTCCAGGCGCTTTTTTCTGGTCTCCTCACGTTTGGCCTCGGCGACATGCTCGGCGAATGCTCTCCGCTTTCCTGGGGAGAACGCGTCGAAGCGTTCGCGGAGGTTTTCGTTTTCGGCCAGGACGGCGGCTAATTCGTCAGGAATCTGGAGGGGCTTGTTGCGGTCCGCCTTGATCTCCCGGCCCTGGCGCTGGTTCTCGATAGACTCTTCTACGTAGGATCGAAGCAGCCTTTCGTCGATTTCGTCCTCGGTCCGGATTCTCCACTGTCTCAGGGCCTTTGTCCTGCCTTCCTGAGCATTGACCAGCACACCGCGTTCATCGCGCAGCAGCGCGCCCTGGTGGAACCATATGCTGACGAAGTCCTTGAAGGCGGCCAGACCGATCAGGTTTTTGCCCTGAAAGGTATAGCACGGCGCGCCCCACTTGACGGTTTCTTGGAGCTCCGATTCGGCCACCACGGTGCGTAGCCGGTCCAGGACGGAGCGCCATTCGGCGTGCGCCTCCAGGTACGCTGGTACGGTCTTGAATCGTTTCAAATGAAGTCCTTTCGAAGACGGTCAGATTGTGGGCCGGCGCCGGTCCCAGCGCGTTGGAACGATTTATCGGGTTCCTCGCACCGCCGTGGGACCTACCGCGTTAGAACCGGGCGTCGAGGCGCCGCCGAACAGACTTAGCCGGCCCGAGATCGCGGCTTCCACGTCCAGGTCGTAAACCTGGGAAATGGTGGTGACGATGGGACGGATCTGCTTCTCAATGTAATGACCGTAATCAACGGGCGCGTCGAGCTGGCCTTCCGGTTGAGGTCCGTCCCGCGTGACCACGTACCGTATGACGCCGGCGGGATTGTCCATAAGCCTGGCGGCCTTTACGTGGGGCGGTACCGAGCGCGTGTAGGACTCCACCGGTTTTCGCAGGTTCTTTCTGTACACCAGCAGGTCATCTTTTTGCCCGGACTGTACAGAGAGGACCCACCTGAAGATCTCGTCTTCGATCTCGACGCCGGGCGCTTCGTGAAATACCCGGGCGAGCAGGACGGCCTGCAACTGGTGCGCCAGGTCGGTCCAGTCCCTTCGTACGGCTTCCATCCCTACGATTTCCACCCGGTCGCCATCGCCGTCCCGTCTGAGCCCCGCGTATCCCTTGGCCCGACCCCGTTCGCTGTCCCCCCGCATGGATGGCAACAGAAACCGGTGGTAGTGCTTTTCCAGTTCCAGTTCGAGGAAAGAGGACACGCCGTACCGCTCCTCGACGTGCTCGGCAAGCCGTTCGTTGATACGATTGCACACCGCGCCACCGAGCCGAAGGGCTTCACCCGGATCGGCAAGGTCTGGTGCGTTCAGATCGACGAAAACCGAGTCGGTATCCCCATACAGCACCTTGTAGCCGTCTTTCTCCAGCTCGTCGCGGCACCACCTTAGAATGTAGTGGCCAAATTCGGTGATCGCGCCGGCCAGCTGGGGCGCGGCGAATCGGCAGGAAGCCGACGCCAGCACGCCGTAGAACGAATTCATGACGATCTTGTAGGTAAAGGAAGCAAGGTCGTCCCCGTCGGCCTTGGCCTTCTCGCGACTTCTGAAGAACTGCTCCAGCATGGAGGGCAGGATGCCGGGCGTTCGGGTGAATCGCGCGCCGTTGGGCGCGGTAAGACAATCATCTTCGTCCATCTCGTCCCGTGCCTCGATATGGGCCAGGGGATCGATGTTGAAGGTTCGTATGATGGACGGATAAAGGCTCTTGAAATCAAAGACGAATACGTTCCTGTACAGCCCTGCCTTCGATGGTATGATGAGCCCGCCCGGCGCGCCGGCGCCCGGGGTGCGGTCCACTCCCGTCGTCGGCGCCACCATGCTGCGCCGATGCAGGGCGTTGATGTAGATATTGTCGAAGGCGGCCACGCTCACCCAGGCGCGTTCCAGTGGCAGGCCCGTGAGCAGTCCCCTGCGCAGGGTAAGGTTGATCAACCCTTCCGCTTGCAGGATATCCAGAACCAGCCGGGCATCCTCCAGGCAATAGGCGCAGAAGAGGTTACGGTCCTCCCGGTAGACTTCCGTGATCTTCTCCGCCCGCGAATTCCCCGAATCCTCTTCAAGCAGCTTTCCCCGGCCCAGGATGGCGTGGGCCACCGTGCCCAGCCGGTAGTCATCGAATCTTTGCAGCGTGCCGCGCAGGAGATGCAGGGCATCCAGGATCTGGCGCCCGTGGATGACCATGGTGCTGCCGCCCCAAACTTCGCCGGACCGGTACCAGGACTGGTCCGCCGTCCGCCCGAGCTGAAAAGGCACGTTCAGGTCCCTGAAGCGCCGTTGCAGCACTTTCATATCGAAGTCGACCAGGTTCCATCCGGTAAGCAGGTCGGGGTCCATTTCGAGCAACCGCGCCGACACACCGCGTAGCATCGACGCCTCGTCGGCCCAGCAGACCAGGGAGGCCGGGTCACCCGGAGCGGGTTCGCCGACCATGTGGATTTCTTCCGATTCGACGCCCGAGATCGAATCCGCGAGGATCAAGCCGACGGCGTAGATGGTGGTCGCTTTCGGATCCGTTTCGATGTCCAGGGCCAGTACGCGAAACGACGGCTCCCAGTAAGCAGGCTTCAGCGTAGGGTTGGCATACACGCGGTCGACCCGGTCGCCGGGCGTCCAGGAACCGCAGATCCGGACGCCGCCGCGCAATCCGAGTCCGATCAGGTACTGTCTGCCGAAAGGCAGGTCGCCTTCGTAACTTCGCGCACCCTGGGCCTCGAGCCCTTTGGCCAGCCCGCGCTGATCCCGTACGCGGTCGCACTGGACGCCGACCACCGGTTCGCCGTCCATGGTCGTGTATTCCGAAGGGACTAACCTGGCGGTGATCCCATCGGATTCGATCCGGTTGGAAACCGCCTGCGTTTCCGAGGTCCTGACGAAAAGCGCTGGAGAAACCCGATCATCCGTAAACAGGAACGTATGACCACCCTGGAGCTTGCCTACGCCGCAGATGACCTCACGTCCGCGCTCCGTGCGATGAAAGACGTGGAGCAGGTAGCCTACGTCTCCTCCGCCATCCGGGGATTCGTGCTGATCCGCGGGGTCACTGGACGGAGGTGAGCGATCCCTGCCGCGGTTGTGTTCACGTTCAGATCTGGCCATGGTTCAAATGACTTCGCAGAAACCCGCCCGTGTACGACCGGTCGTCTGCAGCTACCTGCTCGGGGGTGCCTGTGGCGATCACCTCGCCGCCGCTGTGACCGCCTTCTAGTCCCAGGTCGATGATGTAGTCGGCCATCTTGATCACGTCGAGATGGTGTTCGATCACCAGCACGCTGTGACCGGATTCGATCAGGCGGTCCAGGCTTGCCAGCAGGTGGACGATGTCAGCCAGGTGCAAACCGGTGGTAGGTTCATCCAGGATATACAGGATGTGGCTGCCCCGCCGCAACTTGCCGAGTTCACTCGCCAGCTTGATGCGCTGGGCCTCGCCGCCGGAAAGCGTGGTGGCGGACTGTCCCAGGGTAAGGTAGCCCAGTCCCAGCTGATTCAGCGTCCCGATCTTCTTCGAGATGGAGGCGCTTTCCTCGAAAAACGCGACCCCCTCCTCCACGGACATGTTCAACACGTCCGCGATGGTCTTCCCCCTGTAGGTCACCTCGAGTGTTTCCGGGTTGTACCGGTTCCCCTTGCAGGACTCGCACGGAACTTCCACGTCCGGCATGAAGTAGAGCTGGGTCGTGATCGTACCTTCGCCGTTGCACTCCGCACAGCGTCCCTCGGCCACGTTGAAGCTGAACCGGCCCGGTCGAAATCCCCTGGACCTGGCTGCTTCGGTCTTTGAAAACATGGTTCTGATCTGGTCATAGAACCCGATGTACGTGGCGGGGTTCGACCGAGCGTTCCTGCCGATGGGGGACTGGTCGATGTTGATCACGTGCTTGATGTGCTCTGTGCCTTCGAGCCGATCGTGATCCCCAGAAAGCACGCGGCTGTCGTAGAGCAGGTTGTACAATTTCTTAAACAGGATCTCGTTGATCAGTGTACTCTTGCCGGAACCCGACGCGCCGGTCACGCAAACGAACTGGCCCAGGGGTATTTCGACGTCGATGTTCTTCAGGTTGTTTTCCCGCGCGCCCTGGATGCGCAGCGTCCGGCCGGACGCACCGCGCCGTTTCCGCGGCGCCTCGATGGTCCGCGCGCCTGACAGGTACTGGCCGGTTGGCGACGACGGACAGTTCAGGACGTCGGTGAGTTCCCCCTGCACGACCACCTCTCCGCCATGTACGCCCGGTCCCGGCCCCATTTCGACGATATGATCGGCGGCCCGTATGGTTTCCTCGTCGTGTTCGACCACGATGACCGTGTTGCCGAGATCGCGCAAACGCCTCAGCGTCCTGATCATCTTCACGTTGTCCTTCGGATGCAGGCCGATGCTCGGTTCATCCAGTACGTAAAGCATGCCCATCAGACCGGAACCGATCTGCGTGGAAAGCCTTATTCGCTGGGCCTCTCCGCCCGACAGCGTACCGGCCCTGCGGTTGAAGCTCAGGTACTCCAGGCCGATACCCAACAGGAGATCGAGACGGCCCGTGATCTCGCGAATAACCTGAGTGCCGGCGAGCATCTTGCGCCCGGTGGGCTCGATCATGTCCAATTCGTCCCGAAGCTCGTCGAAGTTCATCTCCCCTAAATCGTGGATCGTTCGGCCGTTGATCCGGAACAGGTGACGGGTGGCCCTGAGCCGGGATCCCCGGCAGTCGGGGCATTCCCGTTCCATCATGACTTTTGCCAGCCAGGCTTCCATGCCGGTACTGGTGACCTGCTTCTGCCGGTATCGCTTGTAATGCCGCTCGATACCCTTGCCGATGCCGCCGAATCCCCAGGGTTTGCCCAGAAGCTTGTGATCCTGTTCCTTCGCATCGGGCGGGGAAAGCAAGGGGAACTTGTCGGGCGTGCCGTCGAAAAGCACGTCCCGAACGGGAGAAGGAAGTTCCCGGAAGGGCGTATCCAGGCTGAATCCCAAGTGCCGGGAGAGGCTGTACATGACACGGCCGGACCAGGTGTCGGGCTTGTAATTGAAGGCGTCTTTCACGAAACATCCACCCCGAATGCTCAGCGACTTGTCGGGCACCAGAAGATCCCGGTGCACGACCATGTAGGTTCCGAGCCCGAGACAGGTCCGGCATGCGCTGGACGGGTTATTGAACTGAAAGAAGTCGGGGACCAGGTCGCCCACCACGAGGTGATGGTCCGGACATCCAAAGGCGGCATGGAACCGTTCGGCCTCACGAGACAGCCCGGCTTTAGTCACGTGGACCTGCAGGAACTGATCACCAAGGAGCAGCGTGTTTTCCACGCCCTTGGCCAATTGTTTTTCCACGCCCGGCCTCAGGACGAACCGGTCCACGATGACCTCCATCCTCAGGTCGTCTGAATCATCGACGCCCGTCTCGCCGCTGATGTCCACCCGCTCCCCGTTAATGACCAGGTGCCGATATCCTTTCTTGCGGATTTCGGCGAAGAGAAACTCCAGATCCTCGCCATATATCGTCGATACCGGGGTCCGCAGTTCCACTTCAGTCCCCTCGGGCAGCGCCATCAGTTCATCCAGAATCTGCGTGCTGGTCTTGATTGGAATTTCTTTATCGCAATAGGGGCACGCGGCCGCGCTGATCGTGGCGAACAGAAGGTTCAGGTAGCTGCTGACGTCCGTCATGGTGCCCACGGTGGACCGGGGATTGCGCGCCACCGTTTTCTGTTCGATGGATATGACGGGCGAAAGCCCGAAGAGGTAGTCCACGTCGGGCTTGCCCACCTGCTGGATGTACCTTCGCGCGAAGGCGGACAGCGACTCCATGTACCGGCGCTGTCCTTCGGCATAGATCGTATCGAAGGCCAGGGATGACTTGCCCGAGCCGGATAGTCCGGTCACGACGACCAACTGGTTCCGGGGAATCTCCACCGTGATGTTCCGGAGATTATGTTCCCGGGCGCCCTGGACGAGTATGGTCGAACGCGGACCCTGCCGCCCGGTCTCTCCATTGCCGGAGGAAGCGGATAGCGCGGTGGCGGCCGGCCGTTTGCGCGTCGTGGTTTCTGACATCCAGGTGACTCCGTAACACGTCTGGCACCTTCAGGCCTGGTAATGGTAGAAAGCGAGTTCTTCGTACTCCACGTTACTTTTAAGCGTCAGTCTGTGCGGGCTCGACACCCGGCTGATGATCTCTTTGTCCGCCAGCCATTCGCATACCGTCGTCACGCCCCGGAGGTTCATCTGGTTATCGAAATAGGTTTCGATTTCCGTGACCGAGCGGACTGAACCCTCCTCCGCCAGGTAATCGAGTATGGGCTGGAACATAACCGGGATTCGCGCTTCCAGGTACGCCTCGATGCGCGAGAGCGCGCCGGCGATCGCTTCGTTGGAAACAGGCTGGTCGATCAGGCGGGTGTATACGGCATCGAAAAAGTCCGGATTCAACCGAAGCGCCTGTTGGATGACTTCGCGGCTGGCCAGTTGACTGTCGAGAAACACCTCAATCTTCGCCAGCCCGTTCACACAGTGCAAAATGTATAGAAAACTGTAATGTAGATCCCGCTTCACATGAAACCACTTCTCGGCTTTGTACAGGGTAGGTATCACGAAAGCGCCGGCGTGCATGAGCTGCACCTGCCGGTCTATCTCCTTCAGTTCCCCAATGCCCTCGTACAGTTCGCGAACGGTTTCATCCCGTGTAAACAGCAGGCGGCTTTCCGCGAACGAGGCATGCATGAAGGAGCTTTGCAGACCCCCTTCGATCATTTTCCTGAACGCGGTACGGGGCTGCATGAACACGTGAATGTATACGTCGTGTTCCAGGAGCGCCGCGCCTTCCGATACCTCGTCGTCCCCCCTGCCTTCTTTGCGAAAAAGGTCCTTGTCGTCTCGTGTTACGACGATCAGGTCGATATCGGATTTCTCCCAGACCCGGTCGGCGGAAAGGCTGCCGAACAGAATCGCCGCCAGCACATGGCGATCCTGCTTCGCCTTCGCGACAAAGGCGTCGAGAGCTGTCTCGAACCGCTGCTGTATGGACGTTGATGTGTTTTCCATCGAGGTTTCCCGCCAGCCGAACACTTCTACCGCCCAGCCGTTTGACATGAGCGGCTAATTTAACCATCTGGGCGTGCTGGGTCAACGCGCAAATGCCTTGCTCCATGCCTCGCACGCCCCGCTTGGAGGCAGGTCAACCGGGTTCAGCCCATATCGAATTTGACGCCCGGTTCCGGCAGCCGAGTGCTACCGCAAGGTGGTTTCAGGCCCCGATATTCCTTGAATCGCTCCACTAGATCGATCAAAATTGTATAAACTCCCGATCCGATTCCTTGGCCGGGTCATTTTCGGACATGTAGTCTGTGGTACCGTACCGTGAGGATGATTCCGTGACCGTCACGTCCAATAGACCGCATTCCTCCACCGTGCATGCCGCACTGCGCCATCGGGGCCGCCTCGCCCCGGAGCTGAGGCCCGATCCGACGCTCTTACAACGAATCGGCGGCCGATCCGTGATCGCGAAGGTTATAGACGGCCTATACGACCGGATCGAAGTAGATTCCGACCTTCG
>JAPOOT010000229.1 GCA_026713285.1 Gemmatimonadota bacterium
GCCTTGCCGACGGTCCTGATTCTTCACGAAACCGTCATCTGACCGCGTCCTGATGATCACGCGTGGACCGTAACTTTTCCTTGACAACCAGGGTTTGCCGTTCTTATTTAGTTAAATCGAAACTTCAGTGAACCTTGGCCCTTGGATTTCAGCATTCTCCGGCTTGTCCGCGTTGGATCGAAGTCGTTTCACCTGGGGCTGGACGAGGTGGGATCCGGCGATCGAACCATCCGGTGAAGCTTTGAAAAACCATGTCCGTTAGCGCCCGTACGGTGGATTCCGTCTCACCCGCGTATGATCCGTATTACGTCATTTCGGCAGTTTCTCGGCTACCTGGTCGCGTTGGCCATGTGCGTATCCGGGGTGCTGGTTCTGACCGGCCAACTCCTGCGGGTGTTCATTCAGACGGAACAGCTGAGACTGGTATTCGGCAGTGTACTCATTCTGTACGGCGTCTTCCGGTTCGTGTCCGCCTACTACGCGGAAAAGAAGGCCGAGGAGACCCGCTCGATCCTTGAGGATGATTCATGGCGAGGTACGGGTTCCAAATCCGACTAGCGCGCATGGGCGCGGCCCTTCTCATTTTAGTGACGGGCTGCGGCGAACCGAACGAAACGGCTACCCGGGGTTACCTCAAGGTGTCCAGCGCGGAGGTAGCATTTCCGTACATCGAAAGTTCGGCCGTCAAGTACGAGCAGATCTATAACGAGTCCTTTATCGACGTGGGCAAGACGACCTCCCGCGAGGCACTGGTCGATCTCGCCGAGGGAAGAAGCCGGCTGGCGGTCATGTCCCGCGAGCCTAACGAATCCGAGGTCGAAGCGCTATCTGCCGGGGAGCCGGACTTCATAACCCGCACGGTCGCCCACGACGCGCTGGCGGTAATCCTCCACGGCGACAATCCCGTCGATGATCTGACCGTGGGGCAACTGAAGGACATTTACACGGGAAAGATCAGGAACTGGCGGGAAGTCGGTGGAGCGGACATGGCGATCCGCCCCCTGGTCCGTGACCGGAATTCGGGCACGTACGAGGTTTTCAAGGATATGGTGCTCGCCGGCGCGGAGTACGGCGCCAGCGTATATCCCTGCAGCACGATGGCCGCCCTGGCGGGCATCGTGGGAGCGTATCCGGGCACGATCGGGATTACCGGGCTTCTGATTACGACCGACGTCGAAACGATGGCGTATTACAAGACGATCCGGATCGCGGAAGAGGAAGGCGGACCTTATTTGCTGCCCACGCAGCACAAGCTCCTTGATGAACCGGACAAACTGGGCAAGAAGTTGTATCCGCTTCGGCGGCCCCTGGTGCTGTGTTACTTCAAGAGGTCTTCGCTGGAAGTCAACCTGGTATCCGGATTCGTAACCTTTCTCACGGCGGTCAAGGGACAGCAGATCGCCATAGACCAGGGCGTCGTGCCGGCGACCATGCCGGTCCGAACGGTCAAACTGGACTAATGAGTCATTGCATACCGGGTAACTGCCGGTTTTGAATAGATTTGGATGTAATTGGATAAGGGCTCAAGCAAGCATGCGCTCGAGCGTTCAGATTCATTAAGAGCACTTTACTGACAAACAAATTGCCGAAAGCAAACGGACAATGAGGCCCTGAAAACGAGACTTTCAGTGCATCGGGAGGAATCGAACATGTGGATCGCAGGTGAGAACCGCAGGAAAGACCGGGGTGCCTCGCTCGTACTTGGCGTGCTGCTGCTGGTCGGTCTGGCCGGCGCGCCGGCGGCCGTGAACGCGCAGAGCGTGGACGCCGCCCAGGCAGCCTACGACGGCGGGAATTACGACGAAGCCGTTACCATACTCCGGGACGTGCTCAGCAACGGGAAGAAGAACCACGAAGCCCATTACCTGCTCGGTATGGCGCTCAAACGGCAGGGACGCCTCGACGAAGCGCATTCCGAATTTCTGATCGCCGTCGACCAGCAGAAGAAGAATCACGACGCCCGCTTCGAATTGAGCTTGCAGGAGATCAGGAAGGGGCAGTTCGAGGAAGCGGAGAAGTCGATCAGGGAGGGGCTCAAGCGCACCAAGGAGAAAGACGCGAGATTCTTCTACGCCGACGGCCAGCTCGCCATCGCCCGGGAAGATCTGCAGAGCGCCATGGTACTCTTCACCCGCGCGCAGAGCATCGATCCGCAGAACTCGCTTTACGTGCGCGGGCTGGGTGACGTCTACGAGGCCCAGAACGTGTGGGGGCTGGCGATCACCAACTACCGTCAGGCCCTCGCCATGGAGCCCGATTCCCCCGACGCCGCCATGATCTACTATCGGATCGGCCAGTTGCATTTCAAGGCGCGGCAGTGGAACGAGTCCTACGACGGGTTCCGTAAAGCGACCGAACTCGATCCCACCCTGAAGGACGCCTGGTACCAGCAGGGTTATATCCAGTTCGTCGCGGAGCGGTATCCC
>JAPOOT010000434.1 GCA_026713285.1 Gemmatimonadota bacterium
GAAGAGGGATCCAACGCCTCGCCCGCGCTCCTGGACGCGGCCGTTACGGATGCCGCAAAATACACCCGGACGGTGGATTTCAAAGAAGCGGATCAAAGATTCCGCATCGCCCCGGCCGCCAGGAGATTCGGTCTTTCCGCGGTGCTATTGATACTGGCGATGGCCGCGTTCGGTGCGCCGCTTACCGGCGCTCTCGGCCGGCTGGCAAGCCCCCTGACCCATTTCCAGCCTCCGCAACGCACGTTTCTGAGCGTCCTGCCGGGAGACGTGGAAGTTGCGGCCGGAGGCCAGGTAACGATAATGGCCGAAGCGGCCGGCGAGATTCCAGGCCGGGCCGTCATGCGCCTGACCTCGGACGAAGGACCGGGCAACTCCGTGGAAATGAAGGCCACGGCGCCGGGCTCGTACGCCCACACCCTGCGGGAGATCAGGGAGAGTCTGACCTACGTAATCGAGGCCGGAGACGCCGTCAGCCATTCGTTTCGCATCATTGCCATCGATCGCCCGTTCATCGGCGCGCTGCGCCTTACCTATCATTATCCGGCCTACACCAGGCTTGAACCCAGGACCACCACCGAAGGAGGCGACATCGTCGCACTGAAGGGAACGCAGGTGGAACTGGCCGCCCTGGATGCAAGCCGGAATCTGTCGGAAGCGGCGCTTTTCATCGAGCATTCAGACGAACCGGTAGCCATGAAGGTAGTAGACGACACGGCCACAGTACCGCTGACCGTGCAGTCAGATCAGCGGTACCGCATCAGGTTGCGCAACATGGACGGCCATGAAAGCGCGGACCCCGCATGGTACCGGATTATCGCGTTGCCGGACCGCATGCCGTCGCTCCGTATCCTCTCTCCCGGCCGAAATACCGATCTCACGGAGAACATGGTCGTTTCGTTTCTGGTATCAGGCACCGACGACTTCGGGTTCTCAGGAATGAACCTGGTCTACCGTAAAGAACCGGGAGGCGAGGAGCGGAACCTGCCCATCCCCGTGGACACGGAGTCCACGATGATTTCGCAGCCATTCGTCTGGGATCTCTCAAACGAAAATCTCTTTCCGGGGGACGTGGTCTCCTACCGGATCGAATTGTATGACAACGACACGATTTCGGGGCCGAAGCGGGCGGTAAGCCGCACCTATACGCTCCGGTTTCCTTCGATAGAAGAGATTTACGATCAGATCGACGAAACACAGGAACAACAGGTCTCGGACATGGAGGATATGCTGGAAGAGCAGGAAGAGACCAGGAAGAAAATCGAAGAACTGAATCGGACCCTCGAGCAGAAAGCAAGGGAAGAAGCCGACGGGATTCAGTCGGAGGAATTGTCCTGGGAACAGAAAAAGGAGATCGAATCCGTTCTGACTGGCCAGGAACAGGCGACCGACGAACTCCTCAAAGCGGCCGAAGCGATCAGGGCGACCATGGAAACACTGGAAGACCACGATTCGCCCAGCCAGGAGCTCATCGACAAGATGGATCAACTGCGGAAGCTTTTCCAGGAGATCGCCACGCCCGAGTTGCTGAAGGCTATGCAGGAATTGCAGCAAGCCCTTCAGTCCTTCGACAAAGAGCAGTTGAAGACGTCGATGGAATCCTTCGAATTCGAGCAGGAAGAGTTTTTGAAACGACTGGAGCGCAGCCTCTCCATACTGAAGCAAATCCGGATGGAGCAGCAGTTGATGGCTGCCGTTCGACAGACTCAGGACCTCGCTGCACGACAGGACGAGCTGCGCTACGCAACGGAGAATTCGTCGGACAGCAACGAGCGATCGGAACTTTCGGAAAAGCAGCAGCGGTTAGGGGAGGACACAGGCTCCCTGCAACGCGACCTGGAAAGTCTCGCCCGCGCGATGGAAGCGTTCAGGGACATGCCCGCAGAGCGCGTGCTCGAGGCCGCCAGCGATATGGAACGCCGGGACTTGACGGGAAACATGGATCAGATCGCCGAACAGCTGAAAGTCGGCAGGATGCAGCGGGCGATGGCAGGCCAACAGGAAATGTCCCGGGCCCTTTCCGGACTCAACCAGCAGCTGCAGGACATCCAGGATCAACTACAGGAAGACCGGATGCGGGAAATCGCCGAAGGAATGCGCCGCGCGATGCACCAACTGGTCGATCTTTCCGTCAGCCAGGAGACCCTCAACGAACGCACCCGGAGCCCGGGCGGGTCCGGAACCCGGATCAACATTCTTACGGAAGACCAGCAGGGACTCCTTGGCGGCGCTTCGCTCGTGGCCAACGACATCGTATCCATTGCGCAGAAAACGCCGTACATTTCTCCTTCCATCGGACGAGCGCTGGGAGAAACACTGAACAGCATGGAGCGCGCGAAGGACCACCTGGCCGAACAGGATCGCGATACGGCGGCCGGGGAGCAACTGGCCGCCATGAAGTCTCTGAACGAGACCGTACTGGCCTTGCAGCGGTCCATGAGCAACATGGCGAATTCCGGTTCGTCCTCCGGCATGATGGATCTCATCGAAAGGCTACAGGGCATGGCCAGGCAACAGACCGGAATCAACGACCAGATGGACCGGATGATGAATGAATCGAACGGCAACATGGACCTGGAAACCCAGGCACAGGTATCCAGGCTGGCGGCCAGGCAGGAAGCGTTGCGCAAGAGCCTGGAACAATTGCGGAGTGAGCAGCAGGGTCACCAGGAACAGATTCTCGGCAGGTTGCAGGAGATCGAAAACGAGATGGACGACACGGTACGTGAGTTGCAGCAGTTCCGGATGGACCCCGACCTGGTGGAGCGCCAGCAACGGATCCTGTCCAGATTGCTGGACGCTTCGCGGTCCATTCGCGGGCAGAAACGCGAGGAAAAGCGGCGAGCCGCACCGGGCGAGGACCTCGTGAACCTTCCGGCGCCGGACGACTTGCCCGACGATCTGACCCGGTTGGAACGCTCCCTCCGGGACGATATCCTGGGTCGTGTCGAAGAAGGCGCGTATCCCCTGGAATACGAAGAACTCATACGCGCCTACTTCCGCGCGCTTTCACACATTCCTGTGGTAAACTAGGCGGCGATCGTGTATCGCAGTTCCAGAACGCACAGCGGCAGTGCGGCACCGCGACGTAGGCATCGCGTATGCGGATTGCTCGCCGCGTTTTTGACGGCCCAGTTATTGCTGTTCTCGAGTGCCGAAGGACAGACCGGACGGACGGACGACCTGAACAGGAGGATCGAGCAGGCCAGGAGTCTGGAACGTCTTCGGCAATACGACAGCGCGGTCGCCATATTCGAGCGCGTGTTGCGGGATGCGCCGGACAACCGGTCCGCGCTCAACGGCGCCGTACGGCTTTACTTCCGGCTGAACGCCTTTGACCGGGCGATACCGCTGCTAGAGACCCATATTGAGAAAGACCCCGATAGAATCAACCTGCGCGGCATGCTCGCCGAAGCGCTTTTCGGAATCGGGCGGGACGGCGACGCGGAGGAACAGATCCGAATCCTGCAGGACCGCTTTCCTCAAAGCGAATCGGCCGTGACCGAGATTGCTTATCTTTACCTCGACAGGCAGGCATACGACAAGGCCATCCAGACCTTCCTTTCCGGACGGAAAAGACTGGGCAAACCGGGGGCATTCGCCCTTGGTCTCGCCAGTGTCTACACCAGTGCGTACGACATACCGGGCGCCGTACGAGAATACGTGCGCTGGTTGACGCAGCAACCCCGTCAGCAGCGTATCGTCAGTGATCGCATCGACCTGCTCACGGGTTTGGGAGGCCAGGAACTCGTGGA
>JAPOOT010000273.1 GCA_026713285.1 Gemmatimonadota bacterium
GCTGCTCGACGGGGACGCGGGGCTTGTCAACGCGGTGGACGAGAACCGGTGGCGTCCCCTGAACTACGGTACGGCTTCCAAGGCGGGCCGGGATGATGAGGAAACGGCAGCACGCCTGGAGGCGATTGTCAAGCTGCTCCTAGAACGGGGCGCCGAAGTCAACAGGCCTCCTCCCGCATTGACTTCCGCCATCGGAAACCCGGCCATGATGCAGGCGTTGCTGGACGCCGGGGCGAAACCCGATCCCGGCCTGATCAACGCACTGTGGAGCGTGGATTACGATTCCGTGGAAATGCTGCTGGCGGCCGGAGCAGACATCCGGCATCCCGCGGTGGACGACACCTTGAGCGAACTGGTGCAGTACGGTTCGTACAAAATGGCCCGGTTCCTGATTGACCGCGGCGCCAGTGTAAACGGCGCCGACGATCACCGCGGGCGCACCGCGCTTCACTGGGCCGCGGTCCGCGGCGCGGGGAAAGACTTCGTCCAGTATCTGTTCGACCAGGGTGCGGACCCTTCGATCAGGGACCTGGAAGGCGCAACGGCGCTGGACATCGCCAGGGCGCGGAAACGGAAGACGATCGAATCCATGCTACTGGATAGAGGGGCGGGATGATCCGGATTCGCCGAGCGGGCGAGGACGACTTCGAATCCATCTGGCATATCTTCCACCGGGTCGTTCGGCGGGGGGACACCTATCCCTATCCGCCCGACACGGACAGGGAGGAAGCGCGCGCACTGTGGATGGCGCCGCCGAACCGGACTTACGTCGCGCTGGAAGGCGGCGAGGTGGTGGGCACCTACTTTATCCGGCCGAACCAGCCTGGGCAGGGCGCCCACGTGGCGAACGCGGGGTTCATGGTCGATCCGGGCTTCCAGGGCCGCGGCGTGGGACGGGCAATGGGAGCGCACGCCCTCGACGAAGCGCGCCGGGAGGGATTCCTGGCCATGCAGTTCAATATGGTAGTAAGCACGAACCACCGGGCCGTGGCGCTCTGGCGGGAACTTGGGTTTATGATAGCCGGCACCATTCCGGCCGCGTTCAGTCATCCCGAGCACGGCCTGGTCGATGCCCACATCATGTATCGAAAGTTGCAGGAAAGGGTCCCATGATCCGGAATGTCTGCGCCGTTTGGATCTGCCTGGCGGGCCTGTCAGGCATCGCCGCCTGTACCGAACCGACGAATTCGAGCACAGGTTCCGCCACCGATACGCCGGACGGAAATGGAACCACGGCGGCCGCGGCAAAGACCTATACCTACGAGGTGGTCCGTTCGTTCCCCCACGATACCGGCGCCTTCACGCAGGGGCTGGCGATTATGGGAGATACGCTCTACGAGAGCACGGGGAACTACGGCCAATCCACCCTGCGCCAAGTGGCGCTGCAGACCGGCGAAGTGGAACGGATCCGCCGGCTTTCCGCGACGATCTTCGGAGAGGGAATCGCCCTTTACGACGGCAAGATCATACAACTTACCTGGAAATCGGGCGTCGGTTTCATCTACGACATGGAGACCTTCGAATTGTTGCGGAGCGTGTCCTATCCCGGTGAGGGATGGGGCATAACTTACGACGGCGCGCGGTTCATCATGAGCGACGGGTCGTCCATCCTGTATTTCCGCGACAAGGTGACCTTCGAGGAGACCGGAAGGGTGGTCGTGCGGGACGAGGACGGCCCGGTGCACTTTCTGAACGAATTGGAATACGTGAAGGGCGAAATCTACGCCAACATCTGGCAGGAGGACCGAATCGTCCGCATTGATCCCGAAACCGGCGGGGTGACCGGGTGGATCGATCTGGAAGGACTGCTCGAATCTGGCGGACAGGATGTGCGGGGCGGCACGGTGGACGTGCTAAACGGTATCGCTTTCGATGCCTCGGGCGATCGGCTTTTCGTCACCGGCAAGTGGTGGCCCCGGCTCTTCCAGATCAGGCTCATCGAATCGCAGGCCCCTTCCCGGTAATACGTGTGCCTGGCAGGCGCGGCGCTCTGCCTGCTGCCTGTAAGGCCCGGCGAGTCCTCACGAAAAGCACATTGCCTGCAAGCTTCGTCCGTCCCGCTCTGGTCCGTCCCGCTCTGGTCCGTCCCGCTCTGGTCCGGCCTGCTCAGAATCTGGCCGAAATCGTGAACTTGGTAATGTCCTGGAGCGTCGAACTCGTGGTGTAGCTGAAGTCGAGGCGGTACATTTTCCACTGCAGGCCGCCGCCGAAGGTGGGTGTTTTCACATCGCCCTCCGGGTCGTGCACGTACCCCGTACGCAGCGCGATCAGATCCTGGTACCAGTATTCCAGCCCGAGGTTCAGGACGTTTCCGCTGTCCTCCAGCAGCATTCGGTTCAGGTCGACGGCAATCAACAGGCTGTTCGACTCGTCTTCCACCGCCATAAGCGCGGCCCCTATCTTGAGGTTCCGCGACAGCGGATCTCCCTGGTCCGGATCAGCATAGTTGATATCCGTTCCCAGGTTCTGCACGACGCCGGCCACGGTGAATCGAGGCAGGACGCGGGCGGTCACTCCGATATCCAGGGCGAAACCCATCCCCACCCCATCGTCCTCATCGGACAGGGCACTGCGTATGAGCTTCAGATTGGAACCGACTCCCAGGCGGTCGTTGAGAAGGGTTCCGTAAGAAAGGGACACCGCCATGTCCGAACTGCTGAACGTGCCCTGGCTGTCCCCTGCCGCGTTGACTCTTTCCTGTTCTCCCAAGGAAAGATAGGGAACGCTGACGCCGAAGGTGCCAATGCCTTCGACAGGGCGCACGTAGGAGAAATGCAGATAGTAGAGATCGTCCGCCAGGTAAGGCAGCCACTTGAAATAAGTTCCCGATAGCCCGCTATACTCGAGGTATCCCAGTCCGCCGGGATTCCACGCCGGAACCTGTGCGCCGCGGGCGTGGGCGACGCCGGTCTCGCCCATGGCCGTGGACCGCGCGTCGGGCGCGATCTGCAGGAACAGTCCGCCGGCCTGACCGACGCCGGCCTGAGACCGCTGGACCGGTAAAACCAGTAGCGTTGCGATGAATAGGTAGCTCAGAGCTTTCACGGCTTCTCCTTTCGAAATGGCCCGTCAGGACAATCGGGTCCCCACCGGTCACGGGCACCCTGCGATATCTGTAGGTCACTATGCCCGGCTTGTGCCGGGACTATGTGAC
>JAPOOT010000461.1 GCA_026713285.1 Gemmatimonadota bacterium
CGCCGACGTGGGCCTGGTCGGACACCCGAACGCGGGTAAGTCCACCCTATTGTCCCGCCTGTCCGCCGTACGACCCAAAATCGCCGACTATCCCTTCACCACCCTCGAACCCAACCTGGGCATCGTCAAGCTGGGGGAATACGACCGCTTCGTCATGGCAGACATCCCGGGCCTGATCGAGGGCGCCCACGAAGGCAAGGGCCTCGGTCACCAGTTTCTCCGACACATCGAGCGGACCCGGATCCTCGTCTTTCTGCTCGACGCGAGCCAGCCCGATCCCCTGCACGACTATGAGGTGCTCGTCAGCGAACTCCGCGAGTTCAACTCCGTACTCCTTTCCCGCCCCGCCCTGGTCGTGTTTTCCAAGCTGGACCTGATCGTGGATCGTTCCATGCTGGAAAGTCTCCCGGTGGATCCCGTCCGCGGCAAACACGCCGGCCAACGCAATAACCCCGTGCTGGCGATCTCATCCGCCACCGGCGAAGGCATCCCCGAGCTCCTTCGGGAGATCGGCCGGATTCTTTACGAGATCGGTCCCGCCGGTCTCGACTGTAATTAAGTCGGAGAACCGCGCGCTCAGAACGTCTGGCACCTGACCCCGGCCAAGCGAACCTGCTTCGAAAGCACGACTCGTAAGGATCTGCCCATGTCGGACCTGGCATCCTGGCTCACACTGGCCCGCGTACCGGGTGTAGGCGCGGCGCGGTACCAGGCATTGCTCCGCAGGTTCGGGACGCCCGCCGCCGCCCTTTCCGCTCCCATGGACGAATTGACCGCGATAGCGGGGCTGGGTCCGCAGATAGCCCGGGCGATACGCACCCACCGGGACCAGGCCTTTGTCGACCGCCAGTTGCGACTCCTTGAACGGCATGGCGCGCGAATCGTCACCTTCCAACACCAGGAGTATCCTGGGCGGCTTCGCGAGATATACGATCCACCGCCATTGCTGTTCGTTTCCGGCCGCTGGGAGTCGAAGGACGAACAGTCCATCGCCATCGTGGGAACGCGGAATGCCTCCTCCTACGGCCGGAGCATTGCCGAGGAGTTCAGCGCCGAGCTGAGCGCGCACGGTTTCACCGTCGTAAGCGGCATGGCGCGTGGCGTGGACACGCTCGCGCACAGGACGGCCCTGAAGGGGAACGGCCGTACCGTGGCTGTGCTGGGATCGGGGCTGGACAGGCCCTACCCCGCGGAGAACCGAAAGTTGATGGCATCGATCAGGGACCACGGCGCCGTGATGACGGAACATCCTTTCGGTACGGGTCCGGACGCGGTGAATTTCCCCCAGCGGAACCGGATCATCAGCGGAGCAACGCTGGGTACGGTCGTGGTGGAGGCCGGAGAAAACAGCGGAGCGCTGATTACCGCGCGATTCGCCCTGGACCAGGGCCGCGAGGTCTTTGCCGTTCCCGGTCCGCTGAAGGCCCCCTGCAGCGAGGGGGTCAACAGGCTGATCAAAGACGGCACGGCCAAGCTGATCCAGCGGATCGAGGACGTGGTGGAAGAACTGGCTCCGCACCTCGATTTCGATCCTGCGAAGGTCAAACGCAAACCGGCTGCCCCGTCGTTCGACCTGTCGTCCGAAGAAGAAAACATGTACAACCGGGTATCGTCGGAACCGAAACACATCGATCAATTGGCTTCCGGCCAGTCCCTCACCTCCTCGCAGGCCCTTGGGGTTCTGCTGGCGCTCGAACTCAAAGGCGCGGTACGTCAGTTGCCCGGCATGGTGTTCGTGCGGTCCTGAACTCGAGATCCCACGGCTTCCGGCTGGTAATTTAGGTTGACAGTTCCCGGCTCCCGCGATATTACATCAAGAACAGCCCGGCTTACCCGTTCACTACACCCTGTGGCCCGCTATGCGCCTTCGCCAACCATGTGGCAAACTCATCGAGCGCGATGAACTTGCAAAGGTGGTGGAGCGCGTACGACAGAAGGGCGCCGCCGTCGTGTTTACGAACGGGTGTTTCGATTTGCTCCATCCCGGCCACGTCCACCTGCTGCAGACCGCGCGCTCATTCGGCGACCTGCTGATCGTGGCCATAAATACCGACGATTCCGTCCGGACGATCAAGGACGAGGGACGCCCGATATACGACGAATCGGAACGGGCTTTCATGCTCGGTGCCCTGGCCTGCGTGGATCACGTGGTCCTCTTTCAAGAACCGACCCCCATCCCCCTCCTCCTCCTGCTCAAACCGGACATCCTCGTCAAAGGAGGCCACTACGGTCACGAGGAAGTGGTGGGTTGGGACGTGGTGGAAGCCTACGGCGGCCGCGTGGAAAGGGTACCTGTGATGGATGGAATGTCCACCACCGGCACGATCGAGCGCATCACGGGAACCGGATGACCTGAAAGGAACATGATGTCAGAATCACGTCAGAAGCTGCTGGTGCTCTATCTGCGGACTCCCGACCTGCATGCCGGCGTCGTGGCCTGGTCCGAATACGATGGGACCGCGCCCGACGACGAGCGGCACACCTCGGGCGATGCGGCCGACTCCGGCGGCGCTACGAATCCACCTTACGATTCGGTGGTTGACGCCATGAGAGACGGCTGGCGGGTCGTACAGTTTCCCCAGCAGTACCCGGCCTATCCGGGTACGGAATACCAGGTGTCCTATCTCAAGTACGAGTACATACTCGAAAAAATGGAGGTGGTCGATGGCTGACAGCACCCATCTTTTGAATTCCAGGCAGATGGCCCGGTTTGTCGCGGAAGGATATCTCCGCTTCGATGAACTGGTTCCCGATGAGCTCAACCGTGCCGTCAAACGGGAGATGGACGACCAGGCCGTACCCCGGGAAGAAGCGGGTTCGCCCCTGAGCACGATCTGGAACGATACGGCCGTGGGACGTGTGTTCAGGCTGCCGGAGATCGAAGGTATCATCCACAGTCTCGTGGGAAAGGACCCGCTGTACGACCACCATGCCGTGCACACCGTGGCGGCGGGCCACCATTTCGGACAGCACTGGCACGCGGACGCAATTATCGACACGCGGAAGCATTTCGACATCCAGTTCATGTATTTCGCCCACGATACGCCCAGGGAGATGGGCGGAACGTTGATCCTGCCCGGAAGCCACTACCGCCGGATCAGTGAATCCGACATCGCCCGGTATCACAACTTCGTGGGGCAGGTGCCCATGGTGTGCAAGGCCGGGACGGTAATCGTCCTCCATCACGGCATGTGGCACTGCGCCCAGCCGAACCGAACCGACGAAAAGCGTTACATGTTCAAACTGCGCCTCAACCCCACGGTCCGGCAGCTGCGTCTGTGGAATACGGACGACATCGACGACCCGGAAGTAAACCATATTTTAAGTACGAACCAGCCCTGGCACGGGAACGAGGAACGCATCGAGCACGTCAACCGTATCCACTTCTGGCGATTCCTGACCGGAGACGACCAGTTCGACAACCACTACTGGCTGAGCCGGATCGAAAACGAACCTGAACTGGTGTGAGCAACCGGTCCATACCGCAGCCTCAATGAAACCACCTTCATGACCTCGGGTAACCTGCGTCGTCAACTGGGCATCTGGCCGACCACGGCGATGGTGATCAGCGGCATGATCGCCGTTGGGATTTTCCTGGTGCCCGCCGGGATGGCCAAGTCTCTGGGATCCCCCCTGCTTTTGCTCGTCATCTGGCTGGCGATGGCAGGGATGGCCCTGAGCGGATCGCTGTGCTTTGGTGAACTGGCTTCCCGGTTTCCACACGCGGGCGGCGGATACGTCTATCTTCGCGAGGCGTACGGCACCCGGACCGCCTTCCTGTACGGCTGGATGTCGCTTATGGTGCTGGATCCGGGCATCACGGCGACCCTGGCGACCGGCATGGCGAGTTACGCGGCCCACATCTATCCGATGGAGTCGGCCGCGATGAAGATGCTCGCCATCGCCGTGTTGATCGTCCTCACCGGAGTGAACATCTACGGCGTGCGCATCGGCGCGTTGATCATCGTCCTGCTGACGGTTTTCAAGGTCGGTGTACTCGCAGTCATATCCATCCTGGGCTTCGGCCTGGGACTCGGCGACTGGTCGAATTTCCCCCCCTTCGTGGCACGGCCCGCCGATTCAGGTCCGCTGTTCGGCGCGCTTGCGGGCGGCATCGTGGGCGCCTTCTTTGCCTTCGCCGGCTGGTGGGATCTGAACAAGGTGGCCGGCGAAATACGCGATCCGGCCAAGACCCTGCCCAGGGCGTTGCTGCTGGCCGTGGTCATCGTCGCGTTGACCTATATCTCCACGAGCGCCGTCTTCATGTATCTCGTGCCGGTCTCCCAGGTCACCAGCGACGAGACATTCGCGGCCCAGGCCGGCGAGGTGCTGTTCGGAAGAAGCGGGGGCATCCTGTTCTCCTCCGTGGTCATCCTCTCCATCGTCGGCAGCCTCACCGGGTTGCTGTTGATGGCGCCCAGGGTGTATTACGCCATGGCCACGGACGGGGTCTTCCTCCGTTTCGCCAGCACGGTCCATCCCACTTTCGGCACGCCCTATCTCGCGATCGCCATCCAGGGGGGACTGGCCTCCCTGCTGGTGTGGCTGGGAACCTTCTCACAAATCCTGAATTACTTCATCTTTGTCGCCGTGCTGTTCATCGCCCTGACCGTGGCGGGCATGTTCGTGATACGCAGAAAACGGCCGGACATGCCGCCGTACCGGGTCCCGCTTTATCCCTTCACCCCGATCGTGTTTCTACTCCTTGCCGCGGTGGTGCTCCTGCTGCTTCTCGGCAACAGTCCGCTGCAGGCCATGATCGGCGTGGGGGTGACCGCATTGGGAATTCCGGTGTACTATCTCGTGTTTCGGAATCAATCCATGCAACCGAGCAATACAGGAGAAGATCATGGCCTGGATCAAGACCATATCCGCGACAGAAGGGGATGACCGGCTGCTCGCCGCCCTGGAGGCGCAGCGATCGCTCTATCCCGCGGAGTACGACACGCCGGTGCACCCCACAGACGACGGCAACTCCGGGATCGTGGCATCGCATTCGCTGATCCCGGATGCGCTGCATCACGCCTTCGCCACCTTCGGCGTGCTGATGTCGCCCGACCTTCCATTGAACCGCCGCCAGCACGAGATGATCTCGACCGTGGTCTCATCGGTAAACCGGTGCGTTTACTGAATAGACTCGCACGCAGAGTTTCTGCGTCGGGTCACGTTGGACAGCGAGCTGGTCGAATCACTCAAGTACGATTACGACAGTGCGCCGCTGGAGAAGCAGGATCGGGCGATGCTGGATTTCGTCATCCGGCTCACCGAGGATGCCACGAAGATTCAGAAATCCGATCTGGATGGATTACGGTCCGTAGGATTCGACGACGTCGCCATTCTTCAGATCACGTTGATCGCGTCGTGGTTCAACTACATCAACCGCGTCGCGGACGCCCTGGGGATTGGGCGGGACGCGGAGGATTCGTAAGACGCCGCTTTACCGGACGGGGATACGGACCTGCGCGGCAAAGTGTGGCTTCGTACCCACCGGTCGAGCGCGGGGCGGCCGCGTACGGACCTGCGCGGCAAAGTGTGGCCTCGTACCCACCGGTCGAGCGCGGGGCGGCCGCGTACGGACCTGCGCGGCAAAGTGTGGCCTCGTACCCACCGGGTCGAGCGCGGGGCGGCCGCACGTTCCTACGGTAGTATGGCAATGGCCCTTCCCGGTCCGCCGTGATTGTTTTCGAGCCGGGGACTCAGGAAGACGTAGAACGCCCCTTTCGACGGAAGCTGCCCCACGCCAATCAGATATTCCGTGAAGATCATGTCGTGGTTCACCGCCGCCCAGTGCGTCTTCATCGATTCAACCGGATCCACCGAACCCATGTCGGGCGCATCGATGCCGACGTGCATCACGCCTTTCCCGGCCAGGTAGGCGATGACGTCCGGACCCGGCGCCGGCCAGCCCTCGGACAGTCCGTCCAGGGGCGATTTGATGCTCTGATCCGCTCGGCCGCGCTCGAAACGGCGGAAGTGGGCGTCGGTATGGCCGGTCTGAAAAAGCACGACTTCTCCAACCTCGATATCTCCGTATAACCCTTCGTGCCTTCTGACGTCCTCCACCGTGATGACCGGTGACGCCGGCCAGTCCTCCCGCGAGGTCGTCCCCACAAGATGCTGCACGTTGATGACTCGGGCCGGACCCATGAACCAGTGCAGCGGGACTTTTTCCGTCGTCATCTCCGTGCGCTTCAGCGTACCGTACTCAACCTCGAATTCCCGAAGCGCCGCGCGGGCCGTTTCGTCATATTCGGCGACGTCGAATCCGGGCGGAGGCCCGTAGTGCGCGGGCGGATCCACATGGGTTCCGGTATGGGCATCCATGAAGTGGGTGTTGACCCAGTACGGTCCGAAGGGTCCATCGAAGTAGTTTACGGGCTGTACCCTCGAATAAGGGAAGACGTGGCGGCCCACGCCGCGGCCCGGCCACCAGACGGGATGCTCCATGGACAGGGTGACGGACAGGTCGACCACGCGTTTGGCCTTCACGGCTTCGAGCAGGCTCGAGGCCAGAGCGGGGTTGACAATGGCCACGGCCCGGGTTTCCACCGTGGGGGAGTTCTCGTGCTTCACCGGCAGGGCGATGTACACCGAGCCGTTGGGTGTCCTGTCCAGGTTGATCAATCCCTCCGTATGGACGGCGCCATACTTGAAGTGGCCGAGATGGCTTTCCAGGGCGAGGGGATTTTCGAACATGCCCTCCGGACCCTGTGCCGCATACTTCGGTGGGCCCAGCCCGCCCATGCTCGGGCTGTCGATGCCCATCAGCCACACCCCCCGGCTACCCACGTATTCGGCCGCATCGTAATCGGGCGCGGGCCATCCGGGCACCGTCCCGGCGACCGGTTCGACGATCAGGCGGCGGTCCTCGGGCACGGGCAGATCGTGGCGGTCGTCGTAGCCGCTCCAATACAAAACGGCATCGCCCGGCCCCATGGGCCTGTGGGCTGCCTCGGCAGCCTTGACCAGGTCCTTGGTAAACAGGGGGCTTACGCCTGGCGGAGCCTGGTCCAGCATGGAACGGCCGTCGATCTTGTACACCTCGCCCACCAGCTGCCATGCCGGAACTTTCTCCACCGTCAAATCGCCCCAGTAGTGGGCGTTCGGCAGCCCGCTGTGCTGGGGCGGCATCATGTGGGCCGGGGTATCCGTCTGCGTCGCCGTGTTCTCGTCCAGGATGATCAGGTCCGATGCCCAGGGCCGATCGCCATGGACGATATAGGGTACGACGAGGGGCTGGTGGTGGACCTGCCCTCCCGGCCAGTACTGGTAATGGCGTCCGGATATGACCGGCGACAGATCGACCACGTCATCGGGGCCGACCGGCATGTACTGCGCGGAGGCCGTCAGGGTAGCCAATTGGATGAGTACAATAAGGGACAGGCTACGGGCCGGGCAGCCTGCTTGTCCGTGCTTCC
>JAPOOT010000508.1 GCA_026713285.1 Gemmatimonadota bacterium
CTCAAGGGCATGGGCAGCGGGATCATGATCCTGTTCGGGGCGGAACCCAAGGTATTCAGCAACGACGTCAACTATCCCTACCGCCAGGAAAGCAACCTGTTCTACCTGACCGGCATCAGCCAGCCCGGCGCCGCGCTCGTACTGCTGCCCGATAATAGAAGCCAGAAGGAAATCCTCTTTCTCCCAAGGCGCGACCCCGCACGGGAAATCTGGACCGGCCACATGATCGGGGTAGAAGAAGCCCGGCGCATGACCGGGATCGAGCATGTATGGCCGATTGAAGAATTCGATGCCTTTGTCGAGGCCGTCCTCGGCGGATCAGCCTATGAAAAACGTCCGGCCGGCGACGCACGTGATTACCGGGTCACGGCCGAATCCATCGAGCGCGGAAAACCCGTGCAAGTCTGGTTGCTGGCCGACGCGCAGTCCAGGTTCGGGACCCGTTATCCCCGGGCCCTGCGATTCGCCTCGGAAGCCGCGCGATTTCCCGCCGCGCAGGTGCGGTTGGCGTCCGGCCTCTTCCGGGACCAGCGCGTCGTCAAGTCGCCCTGGGAACTTCGGCAGTTGCAACGGGCCATCGACATAACCTCCCTGGCGCAACGGGCCATCATGCGCAAGGCGGCCGGCGCCGCGGAACCGCTGAACGAATCCGTACTCGACGGCATCATTCTTGCCACCTATCGCGGTCACGGGGCACGCTGGGGATTTCCATCCATCGTGGCCTCGGGTCCCAACGCGACGACGTTGCACTACGAGGAGAACAATCGTGAAATCGCGAAGAGCGAGCTCGTCCTGGCCGATATCGGCGCGGCCGTTGGCAACTACACGGCCGACGTCACCCGGACGTTTCCGGTCGGCGGGGTCTTCACGGAAGCACAGCGTGAAGTGTACGATGTCGTCCTCGATGCCCATGCCCGCGCCATGGCCGCAGTCCGGCCCGGCATGACCATACGAAGGGTGCATGAAACGGCGCGGAAGGCAGTCGCGGACGGGCTCCTGAAGCTGGGCCTGATTGAGGATGCGTCGGGAAACCAGTACCGCATGTGGTTCATGCACGGCACCAGCCACTGGCTTGGCCTGGACGTCCATGACGTCGGCGGAAGGGACATGCCCTTCAGGCCGGGCATGGTAATCACGGTGGAACCCGGCATCTACATCCGGGAGGACACACTCGAAAACCTTGAAGACACCCCCCGGAACAAAGCGCTGATCGAGGCGGTCCGTCCCGCTTTCGAGAGATACAGGAATATCGGCGTGCGCATCGAAGACGACGTGCTGGTGACCGAAGACGGACACCGGGTACTGTCGGACGGCGTACCCAGGTCGATCGAAGACATCGAAGCGTTTATGGCGAGTACCAGCGGCAGGTAAGTCGTACTGCAGACCTTGAAGGATAGATTCATGACTGCGGACCGCATGCTTACGGTTGAGGAAGCCCAGGAGATCGTGCTGGACTCGGTCTCCGTCTCGGGAATCGAACGCGTACCGCTGTCCGAGAGTCAGGGCCGTGTGCTAGCCGAGGACGTGGCGCCGAGGTTCGACGTGCCGCCCAACGACAATTCATCCGTCGACGGCTATGCCGTATGGGCCGCGGACACGACCGGGTCATCCGCCGATACCCCCTGCCGTCTCGAGGTCCTCGAAGAGATTCCGGCGGGGACCGTTCCGGCGGTGCGGGTGAGCCCCGGCAAAGCTTCGCGCATCATGACCGGCGCCTTCCTCCCCGAAGGCGCGGACGCCGTCGTCATGGTGGAGAA
>JAPOOT010000239.1 GCA_026713285.1 Gemmatimonadota bacterium
GAAGCCTTTTCACCGATCAAGGCCCTTTCATGAACCTGGACAGGCACTTCATAACAAGCATCCTGCGCGGAAAACCGTACCTTTCTGCGACCGCGATCCTGACGGCAGCCGCGGCGGGGGTGACGCAGATGCCCCTCGTGGATGACCTCGGATTCGAATTCGCCTTCCTGACCGCCTTCATCGCCACCTTCGTCACGGGCCTGATGACCCTCCGTCTCGTGAACGGCTGGCGATCGAGCCGCGTTCGGAACACCCGTCTTTCGGTGCTACTTTGCTTGCTCTTCTGCCTTTCCCTGTCGACGCTCCTGCTGCCGCTGGCCGTGATGTTCGTCAAGAGCTGGATCAGCGGTTTCTGCAACGTGCCCGAGGGTCTCGCGTTCTATTTGCTGCTTCCCGGCATAAGCGTGCTGTGGTCCACCGCCGTCGCTTTGATCTGTGCGCTCGCAACCAATCGTAAACTACACGCCACGCTTCTCTTTCTCGGCGCCATGTTCGTTTCGATCGGTATCAGCGTCTTTCGTCTGGCCACCCAACCGCCCGTTTTCGTCTACAATCCGATCGTCGGATATTTCCCCGGGCCAATTTACGATGAAGTGGTGGTCATTACCTCGACGCTGCTTGTGGCGCGGACTATCGTCCTTGTCAGTGTCCTTGCGATGGTCGCCGGCCTGTGCGTCTGTTTCGACTCATCGGCTCGGAAGATCCGTCTCTCTCTGCTCATGAAAATCCGCGGCGGCGGGCCGGACGGTGGACCCGACTATGGACCGGACGGCAGCACAGCTGGCGGTCCGGACAGCGGGCCGGACGGCAGCCAGGTTGGTGAGAACGCAGCGACGGGCATGGCCATGCGGGTTATTTTCCTGGCTTTGCTGGCCGTGCTGGCTGCAGCCTACGCCTACCGTGCGCCGCTGGGCATCGTGATCGACCGGGCGTACATCCAGCAGACCCTGGGGGGCCACAGGCAGACGGCCCACTTCAACATCTACTATGACCAGAATACCATTTCGAACTGGAACATCGATCTCATCGCACGGGATCACGAGTATCAGCTCGACCGGATCATGCGCTACCTGGACGTGCCGCCCCCGTCGACGCGCATCGCGTCGTACATCTATGCCAACGCGGACCAGAAGAAAAGGCTGATGGGCGCCCGCCACACGTCCATCGAACGCCCGGGGTCGGATGAAATGCATCTCAACAACGCGTCGTTTCCACATCCCGTACTGAAACATGAACTGGTGCATGTGCTGTCCGCCTCATTCGGGAATTCCCTCTACGGAGGCAGCTACTGGATTGGATTCCACGAAGGGCTGGCCGAGGCGGTGGATTGGCAGGACGCCCCCATGAACCCGCACGAGTGGAGCCGTGCCATGCGTGAGCTCGGTCTCGCCCCGCCCCTGGAGAACCTGCTGAGCATGACGGGATTCTGGACGGCCTCGTCCTCGCGCAGTTACACGCTGTGCGGTTCTTTCGTGCGTTTCCTGATCGAACGCTATGGCCTGCCCGCGTTCAAGAAGGCCTTCCCCACCGGCGCCGTCGAGGAGTCCTACGGCCGGAAGCCAGCGGAATTGATCGCCGAATGGGAGACATTCGTGGATGGTATTCAATTGCGGGAAGACCAGCTCCGGATCGCCCGTCAGCGGTTCATTCGTCCCGCCATCTTCAGGCGGCGCTGTCCCCACGAGGTGGCCGCGCTGATCGACCGGGCCTGGCAGGCGTACAATGCGCGCCGGTATTCGGCTGCCGTGCGCGACTTTGACCGCGTGCTCGAACTGGAGCCCGAGAACCCTTCGGCCCTGCGAGGCTTGCTGTACGGAACCTACCGGTTGGCGGACTACGAACGGAGCGAGTCGGCCGCCCTGCTGATCGAACGTCCGGACCAGACCGTCGGGCTGCTGGCGGACGCCCACCTGGTCCGTGGCGATACGGCCTGGAAGACGGGAAGGCTGGACGATGCCCGGCGCAGTTACGAAGCGGTCGCGAAACTGCACGCGTCGGAAGACATGTCGCGCGCTGCATCCATCCGGATGGAGGTGCTCGACCGGGAACCAATCCGAGATACGATCATGACCTACTTGACTGCCGTGAGCGGCCACTGGCGCCTGATCCTGTCCGTCCGGGACGCGGGCGATCTCGCGCCTGACTATGGAGCGGCCTACTACCTCTTAGGCCGCTGGCTGTTCCGCTCCGGATCCTACGTAGAAGCATTGAAGTACCTGGCGAAAGCGGATGCGCTCGGACTCCCGGGCGAACTCGTGCAACAGGAAAGCCTTCGTCTGGCGGCAATGGCACACTTTTACCTGGAGGATTACGAGAATTCGGCCGAATACTTCGAACGCCTGGCGGCGCTGGCCGGGGCGAGCGGCTCGAGCGGCGTGGCCAAAACCTGGGAAGCCTGGATAGACCGTTGCCGTTGGTACCAGGAGACCGGATCGGTAGATCTGGACCGCTAGGCGCGGTACTTGCCGCGCTCTGAAGTCCTTGATGAAACGCTTGCGGCGAGATGGCGCGGGGAGCGGAGGTATGGAACGCGGGAACGGCACGGCTGGCCGGCGAGGTACGGCGAGCGGGGAGCGGAGGTATGGAACGCGGGAACGGCACGACTGGCCGGCGAGATGGCGCGGGGAGCGGCACGAATGGCCGACGGGTACGGCGAGCGAAAAACGGCACAACTGGCGGGCGTGTTGCGTGAATGCGTCCGGCGACTACCACCCCGATATGGACTGGTTCAGGATCTCCTCGGCCATCTTTTCGATAGCGGTTTCGATGGCCGGCTCTCGGTCGGTATCCGTGCCGGTGTCTATCGCAAAGTCGCCGAATGTACGCAGCTGCTTTTCCTCCCAGACCACTTCCTTCTTGTCCACTGTTTCAAAACGTACGTCCACGACGATCCAGATGCGGACCTCCCGGGCCAGTGTTCCCTCGGAGAACGCCAGGGACTCCTGCTTCAAATCGGTGATCACCCCGATGATCGCCGCGTCCGCCTGCCGCAAGTCCACGATGCGGAATTCACCGTTGTTGAGAAACTGCTCGATAACTTTATCCGTCAGCGTCTCCTGGATGCCGGTTTCCACGGTGGTGTTATCGAAAAGCGGAATGACGATGTTTCGAATGTCCCCGGCCCGCGATCCCTGCGAAGTGGAGTAATAGCACGCCGTAACCACCATGCAGGCGCAAAGAAAAGAGATCACGAAGGCGACAGGGCTTCGCTGTGGTTTCAGTATCGTCATGCCATGCTCCGCTCGTTAATTATCATGCCTTGTACCACATGTACAATTGTACGTCACGTTCCCCGTGTTCATCTTCGTAACGCCACGCTCCATGCGTTCAACGCCGCGCCACTTTCCGCTCGTTCAACGCCGCGCCACTTTCCGCTCGTTCAACGCCACGCTCCATGCGTTCAACGCCGCGCCACTTTCCGCTCGTTCAGTTGTACGCGCGTTTCAGGTCGACGCCACGATAGTAGTGTTTCAGAATCTGGTCGTACTTGTATCCCTGTCCTGCCATTCCAATTGCGCCCATCTGGCACATGCCGATGCCATGGCCAAACCCGCCGCCTTCCGCCACGATGGTGTCTCTCCCGTACGTCAGATCGAACTTCGTGCTGCGGAGCATCGGCTGGCCCCGGACAGGACGCCGTAACGCGGAACGTATCCTGTCGCCGCGCAGTGTCGCCGTGCCGTGATTCGATTTGATCTCCAGCAATTGAACGCGCCCGCTCGAAGATCGTTGCTTTATATCGATGCCGCGAAGAGAAAACTCACCCGCCTTGCGCTGGTCCATGCCGGGCAACCTGGCGGCCAGGATGTTCTCCAGCGTCTCCTTCTTCCACTCCACGCGCCATTCATAGACCGGCGAATGCCTGCAGAATTCATCGCTTCTGCCGTCCCTGTCCCGCACGGAGCGCAGGTACGGAACGGGACTGGAACCCCAGGCGTCCTCGATGGATTCGGTCGCGCCTCCGCAGGTCGAAGAGTAAAATGCGGAGATCGGCTTGCCCTTGTACATAGCGATCATTCCGCGCGTTTCCGAAATCGCCCTGTCGGCGACGGACCATTCCGCACTGTGGCCCCGGTATATCTGGTCGGAGACGGTGCTGTAGAGATCGAATCCCAGACTCTTGCGTCTACCCAGGTTCGAAAGGGTGTAGGTCCGGGCCGCTACCGCCTGGGCCTTCAAGGCCTCGATGCGGTCTTCCTTCAATTTGCCGATTTCGGGGGGTACGACCCCGCGCAGGTAATTCTCCAGGTCGAGGATATTCACCACCGTCAACTTGCCTTTACTGTTGGAAACCACCTCCATCGTTCCGCGGTATTCGCTTTCAGATACCTTGAGGCGCCCTTCCCGAGTTAAAGGGCTTACCTGGATCGGGCCGGTATACAAACCCTGGGCATTGCCGTCCGGAGAGGACACGTCAATCCACGCGCCTTTCGCCTGCATTTTCCATATGTGACCAGGTGACGACGTACCGATCACTTCGCCGCTGGATTGGTCCACGACCTTGAAGCCGCCTGTTCCGGTCATGCTTGCCGTGTCCCTGTTCACGAGCAGACCGATCCTGACCATCGGAAGCTGGCCGGGTTTAAAAGCCACTGAAGGCGTGGACGGCGCGGAAGGAGCCGGCGGCGTGGCGCGAACAGATGGGAGCGGCCGGCCTGCACATCCCAAGATCACCAGGAACAATATACTAACCGCCCACCACGCGGGCCGTCCGTGGACCGGTTGGTGGGCCGGCACGTGGACTGGTACGTGGGCCGGCACATGAACAGGCATGTGGACTGGTACGAGGGCCGGTACATGGTCGGGCACGTGGTTTCCGAAAATTCGTCTTACGATGTTTTCCATCTTTAAGACGCTGTAATGCATCAGAGATTATCCTCCCCTATCTTCCTCATCCGGGCAGTTCATCCGGGCAGGCAGATTTTGCCCAGCACAGCCGGCCGGTCCGCTCCCGTCGCTCCAGGAAGACTACCGGGCCGGCCCCGGACCGTCTGGTCGGCGAGCACCGCAAAGGCCACGGCTTCCTTGGCGTCCGACGAAAGGCCATGGTCATCGGAAGTCGCCACCTCCACGGGAGACAGCGCCCCGGCGAGCCGTTCGAGCATGAACTTGTTCCTGGCGCCGCCGCCGCTTACGATCATTTCGTCCAGTTGCGTGACCACGGGCTCGACGAACCGGTGGCAGGCGTCCTTTATGGAACGTACGGTGATCTCCGTCGCGGTCGCAAGTAGATCGTCGCCTTCGAGACCAGCCTCCCGCCCCGCGCGAACCAGGGCTTCCGCACAGCGGTCTCCAAAAAGTTCCCTGCCCGTGGACTTTGGAGGAGGCCGCTCGAAATAAGGCATGGACAACACGTCCGCTACCAGGTTTTCGTCAGGCTTGCCCCGTCGCGCGCCCGCGCCGTCTTCATCCATGTCCCGTCCCAGCTCCATCCGGGCAACCGTGTCGATCAGCATGCTGGCCGGACCCGTATCGAAAGCCATCACATCTTCGGGTTTCGGGTCCGCGGGCAGCACGGTGAGGTTAGCTATGCCGCCCAGGTTCAGAAGCCCCCGAGACCGGCTGGAATGCCGGAAAAGCAGGTAGTCCACATAGGGCACGAGCGGGGCGCCCTGGCCGCCCCGGGCCACGTCCGCGGCGCGGAAATCGCCAACCGTCACCACGCCGGTCCGCTGTGCGATCACCGATGGATCGCCGATCTGCAGCGTCGCCCCGGTTTCCACGCCGAATCTTGCTACCCTTCCGGGGAGATGGTGGACCGTCTGGCCATGGGATCCGATCAGATCGATCTCCGACATGGACAATCCGGCGGCTCCCGCCGCGTTGATCGCCGCCCCGGCGAAGAGTTCCCCCAGTTCAAAATGAAGGCGGCAGATTTCGTCGATTCTTCCGGTTTCCGAATCGGAGACTTCCATCAACCGATCGCGCAGACCGGATGGAAAAGGCGCCGTATCGAAGCCCAGCACGTCCAGGGTAAGGGCATGGTCCTTTCCGCGCAGGTGAATTACCGCAGCGTCGATCCCATCGGCGGACGTCCCCGACATCAGTCCGATGATCCGGCGGTCCTGAGCTGTCTGGAATCCAGATAACACGGGGATTACCTTTTCTTGCCGCTACGAAGGTAGAGAACGCCCGGCATCATCAGTCTTGTGCCGTCCTACCGCATGCCAGACTGCTCGACTTGCTGCTGAATATGCTCAGCAACCCGCCAGTTGTCAAGACGGTTGGCTGGCCAGGAACGGCCTTCGGGCAACCCGCCGGCAGACGAAAAATCCGTTGCAAAATCGCGCCTGTATCGTATTATAGCCGTTAAACGACAAATCCAATATGCAGCTATTCTACTCGAGGTTAGGAGTCTAAGCCAGGCTCTGCCACCATGCAAAGCGAGGACACCCATGACATCTATGACCAGGTATCGGTGGATCGTTTATATGGCCGCCGCCGCGTTGATCACACAGTTCCAAGGGCTATCCATGGCCCAGAACCACGCGCCGAACCCGTACACTACCGTCGAGGGCATATGGGGCAAGCTCGGTGGAGATAGGACATGGGGCGCCACGAGCGCGGTCTTTCCCGCCCAGGACGGCAGCGGCAACATCTGGGTGGCCGAGCGATGCGGGCAGAACCTCTGCATCGGACGCGAAGACATGAATCCGATCCTGCTTTTCGACAGCGACGGCAACCTGCTGAAGAGCTTCGGCGCCGGCATGTTCGTCTGGCCCCACGGCATCTTCGTGGATCCGGAAAACAATGTCTGGGTGACGGACGCCCGGGGCGGTGAAGGCATCGGGCACCAGATCCATAAGTTCAGCGAAGACGGCGAACTGCTCATGAGCCTTGGCGTAGCCGGAGTCGGAGGCGAAGGGGAGACCATCTTCAACGCGCCTTCCGACGTCCTCGTAGCGCCCGACGGCAGCATCTTCGTGGCGGACGGCCATGGATCCGGCGGCAACAACCGCATCGTCAAGCTGTCGGCGGACGGCTCGTTCATCAAGGCCTGGGGCAAGACGGGTCAGGCTGCCGGCGAGTTCCGCGATCCGCACGCGCTGGCCATGGATTCCCAGGGCCGGCTGTACGTGGGCGACCGGGGCAATGCACGGCTCCAGATATTCGACCAGGAGGGCGAGTACATCGCCACCTGGACCCAGTTCGGCCGCCCGAGCGGCCTCTTTATCACCGCCGACGACATGCTCTACAGCGCGGACTCCGAATCGAACGCGACCTGGGGAGCCAACCCGGGATGGCGGCGGGGAATCCGCATCGGCAGCATCAAGGACGGAGGCTTCGTGTCGGCCTTCATTCCGGATCCCGTAGTGGACGCCGATGACGCCGGAACGACCGGCGCGGAAGGCGTTGCCGTGGATGACATGGGCAATGTGTACGGTGCGGAGGTCGGACCCCGCATGTTGAGGAAGTACGTTAAATCCGAGTAATAGACGAACCTGATTCCAATGGTTTTCGGCGGTCTGTCTGACTGGATCGACGGCCTGTCCGACTGGACCGACGGCCTGTCCGACTGGACCGACGGTCTATCTGACCAGACTGGTAAAAACAAAAGGCGTGGTACGTGGACCAATACAGATCCCACGGACCGCGCCTTTTGCTATTCAACTGAACAGAAACCGGCTAGCAGGGCGGCCAGGCAGTTCGCTTACGAGCGATTGTCGACACCTGACAACACATCTTCAAATGGCGGATGCGCGCTCGAACAGGTCATTCTTCCTCGTACAGCGCTTCGCCGCGGCTCAGACGCAGCGCGATCTGCGCAGTCTGGTTGAGCGCCCGCTGCGTCGGGGCATGGGCGGCGAGATACCGGGCCGTAGCGATCAGCACGTGGTCGGCCTCGGCACTTCCCCGCAACTCCTCATATTGCCGAATGCCCGCCTCCAGCATCTGGAAGCTGTGGAACTCGGCATCCTCCCGCAACAGCGAGATCGCCAGCGTGCGGAACAGCCGGTCCACCGGGTGTCCGTCAGCCAGGTAACGATAGACCAGCCGGGCGGCCGGTTCCACCTGCTGCTGCGTGTCCAGTTCGGTCAGAAACGCGTCGAGGATCTCATCGGTCTCGCCGGCCAGATCGGCCGTGGCCCTGTCACCGGGCAAACGCGCGGGCGGCACGTTGAGAAAGCGGTCCAGGTACACGGCCATGGCGCCGTGGAAGACGCCGCGGATCAACTCCGGTGAACCCGTCCGCTTCAGGGCCTGGTGCAGGGCGTTCGCGTAGGTAAAGGTGTGCAGCACCGTGATCCAGTCGCCGAACTCGTTCTGCGTGTGGAACCGGGCGATGCGCAGCGCGGCGGCGTAGGTGACCGCCTGGCTGAGTTGCAGCGGGGTCATGCCCTCGCGAAGGCGGGCCAGCATGGTGTCCACCGTGACCTGGGGATCATCCCCTAGAATCACCTCGGCCAGTTCGTCTGGACCTTCCCAGACGTGCCCGTTGGACGTCGAAGCCAGCGCGCCGGGCAACGCGGCATTGGCTTTGCGCAGCATGGCGGCCAGGTCGACGGGATGGCGCCAGGCGTTTCGCTCCTCGCTGCGCGCCGCGGCGCATAATTGACCGACCAGACTCGGCAGCACTTCACCGGCGTGTTCCCAGCCGATGTGGTCCAGCAGTTCCGTGGACTTGTTGATGAAGTCCGCGACGTGGCCGCCGTCCAGGAACACGTGGTCCGTGGCGGCGCTCATCATCATGTCGACCAGCTGCGCGGGTTCGCAGTCCATGGACACGGCGGTGAGGAGACACCGCGTGGCGCCTTCCGCGTCACGCACCTCCACGAAGCGGCGGAACCAGCGCTTCAACTGCTCGAACGACAGGTTTTCGGTATCCAGCGGTTGCAGGTCGAACCTCGGCGGCTGCCCGTTGCTGTCCCGCCCGACGTGCGTCAGGCCCTGGTAGAGCGGGAGGATCTGCTCGTCTTTCGGCAGATAGCTGCACAGGTTGGTCATGGCGGTCAGAATGGTCAGGCCGGGACCCCATCCGGATGACCGGTACCGCACGCCGTACCGGCCGCCGGTCTCGGCGATATCCTTGTAGGACACCCCCGATTTCAGCAGGGCGATCACGGCCTTGGCATTGACCAGCGAGATGTTCTGCTCCAGGCCTTCCCTGAGGCGGTTACGCCAGTATTCCGCGTCGCCCGATTGATCCCGGGAACCCGATACCCACACGTCGCCGTTACGGGTCTCGACGGCGTACACCGGCACATCGTCGGCGAAGAGATCGAAGGTGCAGCCGCTCTCCAGGTCGAAGTCCGCATGGTGCCAGTGGCAGGGCAGAATGCCATCCTTGATCGTGCCGCGGTGCAGCGGAAAACCCATGTGGGGACAGCGGTTGTCCACGGCGTGCACCTGCCCGTCGTCATGATGGAACACGGCGATCGGTCCGTCGTTGCCGCTGACGACGATGCTCCCCTTCTCCTTCAGTTCATCCACCGATGCGACCCGGATCGGGTCACGCAAGGCCGTCTTCGAGGTGCCGTTCATGATGATTCTCCTCAGGCTGCGATTCGATGACTGTACGTTGTATCATAGTAAAATATAGGTGTTGCTATTCAATCTAAGTATACAAACCAATAAGTCAATAATATTATTTATAAAATATATTTATTTATTATTGTTCCCATTTTTAAATAACACTTTATAATACGAGGAGATTGCACCAGCGTACGACGCGGATACAGGAAATCATTCACGAGAAACAGGCAAAACATCGTACGCAAAGCAGGCACAAGATCCGCACCCGATTGACAGCCGGCTCATTCGCGCAGAGAGTACGAGCATTCGCGGAGCATGACCATGCCACAACGGGAAGGCGCCACCCGCCGCCAGATCCTGGAGTTGCTCAAACGACGGGGCGACATGACGGCCGGGCAACTCGCCGAAGAAATCGGGATCACTTCCATGGGCGTTCGCCAACACCTGAGCGGCCTTGAGCGCGACGACCTGGTTGAGACGCGGGTCGTGCGGCAGGACCGCGGCCGGCCGGCGCACTACTTCGGCCTGACGAATGAGGCGGAGCACCTGTTCCCGGCTCGATACGGCCAACTCGCGGTGGAACTGCTCGAACAGATTGCCGAAATCGACGGACCGGAGAAGGCCGACAGCCTCTTCGCGCTTCGTACGGAGCGTCTCGAGCAGGCCTACAAAGATGAGATGGCCGGGCAACCCCTGGCGGATCGGGTGCGCGTCCTCGGCGAAATCCGGGACCGGGAGGGATACATGGCCGAATCCCATCCGGACGGTGATGAGTACGTCCTGGTGGAACACCACTGCCCGATCTACGAAATTGCCCGCCGTTTCCCCCGGGTCTGCCAGCTCGAACAGGAATTGTTCGAACGGACTCTCGATGCCGGGGTACGAAGGGACGAACACAAGATACTCGGCGACGACCGGTGCCGATACCTGGTCCGAAAGCGCGATTGACGGCCGGCTACCGGCCTGCCTGGATGCGGGGCGTTTCCCATGAGCAAACCACGAATCTGGTACCTGCCGACGCGGTCACATACCGCCGGCGTCTTCAAGGATGAGACTTACCGGCGGTTGCTGGCAAGCTTCGACGTGGTAGTGAACGAAACCGACCGCGCGTTGACGGCCGACGAGGTGGAAGAAGGGATAGCCGGCTTTGACGGACTCGTCACCGGATGGGGCGTCATGCCGCTCAGCGGGACTACCCTGGAGCGGGCCGATCGATTGAAATTCGTCGTGCACTCCGCCGGATCGGTCAAATACCTGTTCACCTCCGAGATGGTCGCCGGCCACCTGGCGCCCAGGGGGATCCGCGTCGTCAGCGCGCGGGGCGCCATCGCCCTGAACGTAGCGGAACACGCGGTCGGCGCGCTGATTATGATGAGCCGCCGGTGGGTCCACGATGCACTCAACATCCGGAATCGGGGCATGTGGCGGGATCCGGACAAGAACTGGTCTAACCAGTTTTTGCGGGGATCCGTGGTGGGTATCGTGAGCGCCAGCATGGTGGGTCGGGAGGTGATACGTCTGCTCCAACCCTTCAACGTCCGGATTCTCGTCTTCGATCCCTACCTGGGCGATTGGGACGCCGGCCGCATGAACGTGGAACGAGTGGACCTGAACACGCTGTTCGAAACATCGGATATGGTGACCATCCACGCGCCGTCAATCCCGGAGACGGAACGCATGATCGGCACGGAACAACTTCGGCTCCTGCGCGACGACGCCGTCCTGGTCAATACCTCGCGGGGATCCGTCCTGGACCACGACGCGCTGTACGAGGAAGCAAATTCCGGAAGGATCCAGGTTCAGTTGGACGTGACCACGCCTGAACCCCTGCCGCCCGATCACAGATTGCGCGGCCTCCCCAACGTGGTCATCACGCCCCACAGCTCGGGAACCGGCGCTTACGGCCACCTCGAGATCGGTGAGATAACGCTGAGCGCGCTGGAGCACTTTTTCTCGGGACGGGAACCGGTGCCGGGTGAAGTGGATCTTCAAAACTGGGCGCGGATTGCGTAGGGGTGGGATTCACGTCTGTCGTTGGGTAAAATGGTTCGACCTGGACCAGACCACCGCGACGCAAAATCCACCGCTCGTCGCTAGACCCGCCGCCGCGCGGCCAGGAAAACCCAGCACCAGGCCTGGTGCCTCGCGACGAGCATCCTCAGCTTGCGGCCCGCCGCCGCGCGGCCTGCACCGTATTCTCCATCAACA
>JAPOOT010000150.1 GCA_026713285.1 Gemmatimonadota bacterium
CCATAGCCCATGTCCTTTCTAGACTGGACCATCGTTTTTCTCGTCAACGGCGGGATCGTCGTATACGGCCTGCTGGCCTTCCGCGAGAAAGGCGAAAGCTTCGACTGGTACCTGGCGGCCAAGTCCATGCCGTGGTGGGCCATCGGCCTTTCCGCCTTCGGAACGGCCGTGGACAGCGGCGATTACGTGGCGATAGCCGGGGGTTCGTACCAGTTCGGCCTCTCCCAGCTTTCGCAGTGGTGGCTCGGGATCGCCATTGGCTGGTTCGTGCTCGCCTTCTTCGTCATCCTGCCCATGTACCGTTCGGGCGTCTTCACCAACGCCGAATGGCTCGAGTTCCGGTTCGGGCCGACCGTCCGCGTCATGGCGGTCCTCATCAACATCCAGTCCCGCACCAACGTCCTCGCCAACATCTTCTTCTCCATGTACCTGGTCCTCAGCGTCCTCGCCGGGTTCTCTTCGACGGGGAGCTGGTTCGTCGTGGTGGCCGTGGCGGCGTCCGCGACGCTCTATGTCGTCCGCGGGGGATTGAAGGCCGGGGTGTTCACCGACGCCGTCCAGGGCGTAGCCATGATCATCGGATCCTTCGTGCTCTGGATCGTAGTCTGGGTCAGGGGCGGGGGATGGACCGGTCTTAACGACCGCCTGGCCGCCGTGGACCCCGCGCTGCCGGACACGCTCCTCCACGTGGGCGGATACGCGCCGCCGGGCGTTCCCGCGGTGGTGGTCATCCTGAGCTTCATCGTGGTGCTGACCATGTACGCGGTCATCAACCAGTACGAGGCGATCCGATTCCTGGGCGCGCGGTCGGAATGGGACTTCAAGATGGCGGCGGTGGTGGCCAGCACCGCCACGGCCATATGCCTCTGGTTCAACGTCACCATGGGCCCCATGGCACGGGCGGATTTTCCCGGACTCGAAACCATCGACCAGGCCTATCCCCTGATGATCCAGGCCTACCTGCCCCACGGACTGATCGGCCTGGTGGTCGCCGGACTGATCGCCGGTGGGTACTCTACCTTCGACTCCATCGGCATCGGGATCTCCAGTCTCTTCGTCCGCGACATCTATGCCCGGTTCATTGTGAAACGCGCCTCGGACGCCCACTACACCCGCGTGGGACGCATCACGGCCCCCTTTATCATGGCCCTGGGATTCGCCTACGTGCCCTTCATCCAGGAGGGCATGCTGGCCTTCTACCTCCGGCTCGCTGGCGCAATCGCCGTACCGCTCATGACGGTCATCCTCATGGGCGTCTTCACCCGCGTGCACCGGCAGACCGGCATCGTGGGCCTGCTCGTCGGGCTACTTTACGGCGTATCGGCGATCCTGGGCGAGAGCCTGGACTGGGGACTGCCCGTTTGGTACACCAATACGTGGTGGACTTACCTCTGGAACATCGTACTGCCGGCGGGCGGCATGTTGGTTGCCTCGGCGGTGATCACGCTACGGCGCGGCCGGTTGGCGGACGATGAACTCGAAGGACTCGTTTACGCCCGGCGGAACGACATTCCTTCGGTGCGGGAGCGCATGGCTCACCGGCTGAAGGCACTCGAAGGGACGTGGCTGCAGAAGACTCTGGCAGAGAACCCCGTTCGCGGAGCCTATCCCTTCAAACCGTCTCCGGGCGGCCTTCCGCTGTTTCGTCGACCTGGTGTGCTGGCCCTGGGCTACCTCGCCATCGCATCGGGACTGCTGTTCGGAGTGCTGTGGTAATAGGACCGGGGTGAAATCCTGCAGGCCGGTATCCTGTATCAAGTCACCCGGAATCATGCCAGGGACTTCCCTGAGCATGAAACATCCGGCAATCCCGGTGGGTCTTAATATCAACATACCGGGATTACCACGTACTGGGGATAAATCCACCGCTTATTCATGGAGTGTATGATGAGCTCATTTGGAATGACCGAGTTAATCATTATTGGTATTGGTTTATTCATATTACTAACCGCGCTGCCCATATGGTTCTTCATCTGGATAATACGGAAAAGAAAATGACTTTGAGGTATCCCCATAACCGGGTTGGTCCGAAGTTCGTTTACCAGCGCTTCTGGGACGGAACCACCACGTAACGGCCCTTCATGCTTAAAAACTACTTCACCGTCGCACTGAGAAACCTGCTCAGGTACAAGGGTTATTCGACGATCAGTGTCCTCGGACTGTCCATAGGTATCGCATGCTGCATTCTCATTCTGCTGTATGTGCAGGACGAACTCAGCTATGACCAGTTCCATGAGAAGCATGACCGGATCTATCGCCTGGTTGAATCCGCCACCATCGCGGGGAGACCGATCGAAGCCGCGGTTACGCCCCCGCCCTGGGCGCCGGCTCTTGCGAAGGAATATCCCGGAATCGAGGCGTTCACCCGGATCAAACCACCGAATTCCCGCTGGCTGATCCGATATATGGACAATCGTTTTTACGAGAAGCACTTCGTTTTCGCCGATTCATCGGTTTTTGACGTTTTCACGCTCCCTCTTGTCCTGGGAAATGCCGAAAACGGCCTTGGCTGAACCCCATACCGTGGTGCTGTCGGAGTCCATGGTGGACAAGTACTTCGGGAATGAAAACCCGATCGGCAAAGTGATTACCGGTGATGACATCTATGAGTTTACGATCACGGGCATCATGCGGGACA
>JAPOOT010000463.1 GCA_026713285.1 Gemmatimonadota bacterium
AACGCCTCCAGCACGTAGTCGATGAGCGTATCGGCATCCCGGGGAACGTCGATTCCGATGCGCTGACGGGCGAATGCTTCCGTTCCAAGCGCTTCGATGATGGATTCCAGACCCCGGTGGCCGCCATGTCTGCCCTTCGCCCTGAGACGAAGCGTGCCGAAAGGCAGGTTGACGTCGTCGCAGACGACCACGATGCGATCGACGCCGACTTCGTAATGTCCCACCGCTTCCCGGACCGCGTGCCCGCTGCGGTTCATGAAGGTCAGCGGCTTGACCAGCGCCACGGGAAAGCCGGCTATCGTCGCGACGGTACCGTGAAACCGATCGCTTACCGGAGCGAGTTCAAGGTCGAGACGCCGAAGCCAGGTGTCGATCACGTCGAACCCGGCGTTGTGGCGTGTGCCCGCGTACCGGACGCCCGGGTTGCCGAGGCCGATGAAGGCATGCATGGACGGACCATCAGGCCGCAAGGATCCGGAATCGCCATGCTGACACATAACCGGGCTGCCTTATGCTTCGTCCCCGTCTTCGTCCTCGTCCTCGTCGTCTTCCTGGGCCCGGCCGATGATTTCCGGTTCTTCCTGCTCCAGGTCGGCTTCTTCTTCTTCCGGCTCCTCGGCCATCGGTGTAAGCACGGATACCACGGCGACCTCTCCATCGGTCACGATTTCTACGTTTTCGAAGGTAAGATCGCTGACATGGATCGTCTCGCCCATGCCCAGGTTGCCTATGTCCACTTCCAGATGTTCGGGAATCTCGGAAGCGACACAGCTGATCTCTATCACCCGCAGGGACTGGTCCAGTACCCCGCCGTCTCTCGTAACGCCGACAGGTTCGCCCATCATCACGAGCGAGACCTCCGTGGTGATCTGATCGCTCATCCTGATCTGCTGGAAATCGGCGTGGAGCAACTGGTTTCTCAGGTAGTCCCGCTGTATATCCCGCAACAGGGCCTTTTTGTCCTCCATGCCTTCGATTTCCAGGTTGATGACGACGCTTTCACCCATGGTCTTCCTGAGAAATCCCTCGAATTCGTGGTAGTCGAGGGTCAGCGCAGTCGAGGACTCCCCGCTGCCGTAAACCACGGCGGGCAGACCACCGTCCCGCCGAAGCACCTTGGTGACCTGCTTTCCGGTGACCGTACGTTGACGGGCCTTTAGCGATACCTGGTTCATTTCCTTCTCCTGTGCGATACCGGTGTTCTGTTGCAGTCCGTCGCCGGTGGTATATTCCGTATCAGCGGCACCAGCGGCACCAGCGGCACCGGACGGATGACCTGCCTCAGGTCTGATCCGACGATTCGAAGAGTGAACTGACGGATTTTTCTTCGTGTATGCGCTTGATCGCCTCGCCGAACAGGGACGCGACGGACAGTTGTTCCAGCTTGCCGCTCTGCTTGTCCTCGCTTAGTCGTATCGAGTCCGAGACGATCAGGCTGTCCAGTACGGAATCCTCCACTTTCTGCACGGCGTTTCCGGAGAGCAATGCGTGGGTGCACGCCGCGTATATCGTTTCGGCGCCATTCTTCTTCAAGGCCTCGGCCGCTCCGGTCAGGCTTCCCCCGGTGTCGATCATGTCGTCGCGGATGATTACGTTTTTCCCTTCCACTTCGCCGATCACGTTGATGACCTCGGACACGTTGGGTCTCGGCCGCCGCTTGTCCACCAGGGCCAGGGGGCAGTTCAGCCGCCTGCCGTAGGACCGGGCCATGGCCATGCCTCCCGCGTCCGGCGACGCGATTACGAGTTCATCCGAAGTCCCCAGTTCCCTGAGCCGGCCCGTAAACACGGGCGCGGAATACAGGTGATCCAGGGGGATGTCGAAGAATCCCTGGATCTGTGGCGCGTGCAAGTCCATCGTCAGCACGCGGTCCGCCCCGGCCGCGGCGATCAGGTTTGCGACGACCTTGGCGGAAATGGGCACCCGGGGACCCGCCTTGCGGTCCTGCCGGGCATAGCCGAAATAGGGGATCACCGCGGTAGCCCTGCGGGCCGAAGCCCGTTTCGCCGCGTCGAGCAGCAGCAGCAACTCGAGGAGGTTCTCCGCCGGAGAATTGGTCGATTGGACCACGAACACGTCCGTCCCGCGGATGTCCTCATTGATGTGTATCCGGATCTCCTCGTCGCTGAAACGCGAAACGGCGGCTTTGCCCAGGGATACGCCGAGATAATCACAAATGTCGTTAGCAAGCGGTGCGTTTGAATTCCCACTCAGAATCTTCAAACCGACCGCCATGCTCCGTCCTCCTTCCGGATCCTCGTTTAAACCGCGGCATTCCGGCGGGGAGACGAGGAAACCGCGAAGACTCTCCAGGACGGTTCAACCCGTCCCCGCAGATCGCTTGCTATCCGTTCCGCCGCCGTCCGGTCGGGCGCCAGTCCGAAGACCGCCGGACCGCTGCCGGACATCAGCACGCCTTCCATTCCGGCGTCCGCCAGCAGGCCCTTCGCCCTGTCGATTTCGGGATAGGCCGCCCGGACCGCCGGTTCCAGGTCATTATGCAGGCAGGACGCCAGTCTACCTGTGTCCCCCGCCTGCATGACAGAAGAAATTAAGTTAATACAGGACCCGTCTTTTGTCAATTCCATTTTCCACCTGCTGTAGGCCCATCCGCTGGTGACCGCGAGGGCCGGGCAGACCAGGACGTAGCTGCGTGATCCGGCCGCATCCAGCCAGGCGACCCTTTCTCCCCGGCCGGTCGCTACCGCCACGCCGCCGTAGAGACAGAAGGGCACATCGGATCCCAGTTCCCCGGCGAGGTCCATCAGGTCTTCCTTCCGCAATCCCAGCGACCAGAGCGCGTTGAGTCCGTGCAGCGTCGCGGCCGCGTTGCCGCTCCCGCCGGCGAGACCCGCCGCCACCGGGATGCGCTTCTCGATATGGATGCGCACGCCCCGGTCGCCGAGTCTGTGACGGTCCCGAACGAGGACGGCCGCCCTGTGCGCCAGGTTGCGCCCGTCCGTCGGCACGGCCGGGTCGGAGCACGTGACTGTCGTCCCCGCCTCCTGACCGGTTATTTCCAGGTCATCGGCCAGGTTTACGGTCTCCATGAGCGTGGCGATCTCGTGGTAGCCGTCGGGCCGCTTCCCGAGCAGGTGTATACTGAGATTGATCTTGGCAAAGGAATGTAGGGTCATTCGCCGTTCGCTACGCGGGACGTGGTCTGCGTGATGATGATGTGGACGATGATCATGTGCATGTTCTCCGCCATGCCGTAGTCGTCCACGGGGACATGGACGGAATGATCTGCGATTTCCATGAGCGTGCCGCCGGAGAACCCCGTCATCGCGACCGAAACCATCCCGGCGGTACGGGCGAATTCCAGGGCGCGGACCACGTTGGGACTGTTCCCCGACGCGCTGATGCCGATGACCACATCGCCCGGGGCGCCCAGGTTGCGAAGTTGCTGTTCGAAGACCAGGTCGTAGTCGAAGTCGTTTGCCCATGCGGTGACGTAGGGGAGGTTGTCGGTAAGGCTGTTGACCCGGAACCGGGGCTGATCTTCCGTGCCGCGCAGCGTGCCCTTGCCCAGGTCCACGGCGAAATGCGAAGCCGTGGCCGCGCTGCCGCCGTTTCCTATGACGAAGATGCCCCGCCCTTTCTTCCGCGCGTCCATCAGGAGATCGATGAGTTCCTGCACTTGGCCGGGATCGATCCGGTCCAGGACCTCCCGTGTCCAGTCGAGGTATTCGCGGATCATCGGACCTCCCGTGTCCAGTCGAGGTATTCGCGGATCATCGGACCTCCCGTGTCCAGTCGAGGTATTCGCGGATCACTTTGATATCTGCCTTCGCATGTTGAAGATCACCTTGGTGCCGTCCCGCTCCAGGTTGAAGGGCAGTTCCCTGTAGTCGGACAGCGCTTCGCGTACCCTGGACCGGGTAGACGCCGGACAAAAGAGGAGCAGGAAACCACCGCCGCCAGCACCGCATACCTTGCCCCCGGTGGCGCCGGCGTCCCTGGCCCGACGGTACATGGAGTCGATCTCGGCGTTGCTCACCAGGCCGGACATCCTGTACTTCCACTTCCAGCCCCGGTCCAGCAGTTCGCCCATGCCGTCGATCCGGCCGGTCGTCAGGGATGTACGCACACCTTGCGCAACGGACTTGATTTCTTTGACGAGGGTGAAATTGTCGGACATATTCGCTTTTTGCTCGCGCAGAATGGTTTCCGCTTTGCGCGTCTTGTTGGTGTAGAACAGCATAAGGCTGTCGCTCAACCATTCCGCATGGCCGTTGGCGAGGCCGAGGTGTTCCACCTCCACGCCGCCGGGCCGGAAAGTGAAACCGCGCAGCCCGCCGTAGGCCGCGATGTACTGGTCCTGCTTCCCGATAGGCTGTCCGCACCGGTCGATTTCGATCTCGCAGGCGTCCCGCGCCAGTTTCTCCGTGGGCTGCGGATTGCCGCAATAGGTATACAGGGCGTTCAAAAGGCCCACGGTAATGCTGCTCGAAGACCCCAGGCCCGATCCTTCGGCGGGAATGTCCGTCAGCGTCGTGATTTCCACGCCCCGGCTAACGCCGGTAAGCCGCAGGGCCTCCCGGATCAGGTCGTGCTCGATCTCGTCGGGATGATCGACGGCCTCCCTTTTCGAGTAGTTTATGTATATCCGGTCGTCGAATCTTTCATTGATGATGACGAAGATGTATTTGTCGATGGCCGCGCTGACGACCAGGCCGTCTTCCCGCTCGTAGAAATCGGCGAAATCCGTCAGCCCGCCTGCGAAGCTGATGCGCAGGGGGGTCTGGGTGATGATCATGGGATCCTGCCGATCGCTTCTTCGCCATGACCGGCCCGCCGCGCCAGGTAGCCGTCCAGGGCGTCTTCCCACGGGGGGATCGCCGCGATGCCCAGGGACCGGATCCGGCCGTTGTCCAGTACGGTATACAGGGGACGGGCGGCCGGCGCGCCGTACGATTCGGTGGACGTGGGTTTCACTGCCGTTTCTATTCCTGTTTTCTGAAAGATGGTCCGCGCGAAGTCGAAGTAGGAGCACGCGCCGCCGCTGGTGACGTGGTACGTGCCGTAGGCATCGGTTGTGACGAGTTCCCCGAGTGCCCTGGCCAGGTCCGCCGTTGCCGTGGGCGACATCACCTGGTCGCTAACCACGAC
>JAPOOT010000464.1 GCA_026713285.1 Gemmatimonadota bacterium
GTAGGCGAGGCCCTTGACCAGGCTTAATCCGACCCGCAGCCCGGTATAGGACCCCGGTCCGATCGAGATCGCGAAACCTTCCACTTCCGTCCACTGCAGGCCCAGGTCGCCCATAGTGCGTTCCAGGAGGCCCGGCAGCTTCTCGGCGTGAACGGCGCCCACCTCCAGCGACGTCTCGGCCAACACCCGGCCGCCCCGGATCACGGCGATCCCGGCGTTGGTGGAAGAAGTCTCGAGTCCTACGACGATCATGTGTGGTTTACCTCCACGGCGGCGAGCGGACGAGCGCGGTGAATAGTGCAGCTTGATCAGTGGCGCCGCGCGGTCAGTAACGCAGCTTGGTCAGCAACCAGCCGCCGATCAGCAGTACGAAGACCGGGCCCAGGTCTATACGTACGTTGGTTTTCGGCACGGCGATGGGTGGAATGATCCGCCGGAAAGGCGCCAGGACCGGCTCCGTGAGCCAGGTCAGCAGGCGAACCAGCGGAGCTTCCGGGTCCGGGTTGAACCAGGACATCAACGCGCGGATGATGATGAGGGCCAGGTATATCCGAAGTATCAGTATCAGGATCATAGTTATGCCGTATCAGACGAATACCGCTGCGCTCCGAGTGCATGGGAACTTTACCGATCGGCCCGTGCTTTGTCAACGATGAAGATCGTGCGCATCACCCCGGTCTCTTCCGGTTCGCCACTGCTTTGTCAACGATGAAGATCGTGCGCGGATCGCCCCGGTCACCCGCGCCTCATACGACGTCGTTCCGGTTTCCGTCCAGCCGGATCCCGTCCGGGAAGTAACCCCTGGCGTGGCATGATCCGACCATCTATCTTACGGCAGTCTGACGGCGCTTCATGTTGCTTGCGACGGCGTCCGGCGGCATGAAACGCATTGGAATGAACGGTATGCTGATACGTATTGGAAGGGACGGCGCATGGCGGACATCCACGTAGACTGGAAGAAATTGCAGGAGTTCACGGCGGCGGTCTTCGAGCAGGCCGGCCTGCCGCCCGGGGACGCGGCTGTGGAAGCGGAAGTGCTGGTCTGGGCAAACCTGCGGGGGGTGGACTCCCACGGCGTTCAGCGGGTCAATGGATATGTCCATTCAGTGGAAGCCGGACACTACAATCCCCGGCCGGACATCCGGATCGAACGGGAGCCGCCCGCCACGTTGCTCATCGAGGCCGACCGCGCCTTCGGGCCGGTGGTTACGACCTTCGCCATGAAGCAGGCCATCGAAAAGGCCCGCGGGGCAGGCATCGGATGGGTGCTTATCCGCAACACGACCCACCAGGGCGCCATGGCGTACTACGCGCAGATGGCCGCCCGGGAAAACATGGCCGGGATCGCTTCCGTATGCAATCCCCCGAACATGGCGCCGCCTGGCGCGCGGGCACCGGGCGTGCACAACAGTCCGATCGCCATCGCGGTACCGGGAAGCGATGGCCGCACCATATCCCTGGACATGGCCACGAGCGTGGCCGCTTTCGGCAAACTGGACGTGGCGATGGACCGGGGTGAGTCCATTCCCGACACGTGGGCGCTCGACGGAGACGGCCATCCTACGACGGATCCCCACCAGGCCCGGTTCCTGCAACCGGCCGCCGGCTACAAGGGCTACGGCCTGGCCCTCATCTTCGAGTGCCTGTCGAGCCTGATGGTCGGGAATCCGCTATTGACGGCCGCCATCTCGGGACCGGGCGCCCGGCCCGGCGCGCAGAATAGTTTCATCGGCGCCATAGATATCGCGGCGTTCACCGATCCGGATGTGTACCGCGCGCAGATCGATGAACTAGTCTCTGCCATGAAAGGCCTGCCGCGCGTCGAAGGAGTCGACGAACTCTTCGTACCCGGCGAGCCGGAGGAACGCGTTCGCCTGGAGCGCATCGAGCACGGCATCCCCCTGCCTGTCGGCACCCGGGATAAACTCATCGAGGTCGCGGCGAAGTTCGGGCTGGAAGTTCCGTGGAGGGAGTAGGCGCCCATTACATTCCTGGCCAATGGAGAAAAGCGCATGACCAGTAACTGGGGCTATTCGGAAGAAGGATTGAAGCACTACACCGCCTGCCGGACCAACGGTCCTATCGTGGTGGATGGCCGTCTCGACGAGGCGTCCTGGCAGGAGGCGGCCCGATCGCCCCGGTTCGAGGACCTGGAAGAACCGGGCCGCCCGGCGCTGTTCGATACGCGTGCCGCGGTGCTCTGGGATGACGACTACCTGTACGTAGGCTTCTGGGTGGAGGATCCCGACGTGCGGGCGACGTACACGGAGCGCGATTCCATGATCTGCGAGGAGAACGACGTGGAGGTCTTCATCGCCGGGGAAGACACCTACTATGAATTCGAACTGAACCCCCTTGGGACGATCATGGAAAGGTTCTACGTATGGCAGAACGCCTACGCGGAAAAGGGATACGGCACGATTCCCGAATTCGACCTGCAGGGCACCGACCTGGTGGATACTCTAGGAGGTACTAAGACGGGTCATGCCCATCCCCGCGGGCGCCGCTGGGTCTTTCGAGAATGGGACATGCCGGGTATGAAGTGGGCGGTGCACGTGGACGGTACCATCAACGATCCGAGCGACAGGGACCGCGGGTGGACGGCCGAGATCGCCTTCCCCTGGCTGGGCTTGCATCACCTGGCGGACGGCCGCTCGCTACCAGCCAGGGAAGGGGATACCTGGCGCATGGATTTCTCGCGGTTCCAGTGGCTCGACGAAGGCGGCTTCAAGACATGTCCGGGGTGGGCCTGGAACAGCCACGGGATATACGACTCGCACATCCCCGATCGATTCAGCGTGATTCACTTCACCGAGAAGGTGGTGGGCGAGGAAGCAGGCAGCGTGGAAGGAGGGCATGATGGGCAGTAAGATGCGCTCGACCTCGGCAACGAAGACCATGCGATATGCATGCCCCAGAACCCGGGAGCACCTCGTCGTAGACGGTAACCTCGGCGAGGAAACGTGGGTACAGGCAGAGCGTTCCCCGCTGTTCAGCGATCATTCCGGCGCCCGGGCCCTGTTCGATACAACGGCGGCCATGGCCTGGGACGACCACGGCCTCTACATCGGATTCTGGCTGGAGGAC
>JAPOOT010000465.1 GCA_026713285.1 Gemmatimonadota bacterium
CCGATATGCGAGTGTCCCTTCGCTTTCCTCGAAGGTCCTGGTCGGCAGTTTTCCGTATTCGCCCGTGGTCGTATCGCGCTGCATGGGCATGCCTTCGTACCGGACATTCCCCAGCATAATTTCATCAATGCGGTCGCACATAGCCTGTAAATGGCCGCTGGAAGCCACCTGGCCCAGACGCAGGTAGCCGTCCTCGGCAAACCGTGCCAGGTCGCTCATGCGCAATGCTTGAATTGACATAAGATCCTCTTCTTGAATTGTATCGACGAACCGCTACAGCACCCCGGCGAAGCGGAAGAAGTTTTCCAGGATCTTCCGTCCGTGGGGATAGACATCCACATAGTATTCCGGATGGAACTGCGTGCCGTACAACGGCCGCTCCCTGTGCCTGATCGCCTGGATCCGGCAGTTTTCGTTCGACGCGATGAGGTCGAAATCCCGCGGCACCGTCTTCATCTCCGCGTAGTGCGACTGCCGAACGACCACCGGATCGGGCAACTCATCGAACAGCGGATCCGGTTGCATCACGGTTACCGGGTGGAATCCCTCTTCGCAGAAATAGCCCAGGGCATCGGGATTCGGATCGAGCACGTCCGGTTCGCCCGGAAGCAGCGGTCGCATCATCTCGTCCTCGAGCTGCGTAAGGTTGCGAAAGCCATTGTTGAACATGAACCCCATGAGCTGGTGGCTCGCGCACAGTCCCATGGTGGGCACATCCGCCATCGCGTTCAGCGTATCTTCGAAGCCATAGAATGCATCGGGCTTGAAATGCTGGAAAAAGGTACCGCATCCACTGAGCAAAATGGCCCGGGGAGTCAACGGCTTGACGATATCGGGCGTCATCTGCTCCTGGTGCAGCATCAGGCAAGGCTGACCGGAAACGTCTTCGAGCCGCCGCTTCAGCCAGAAATCCCGGCCGTCTTTATTATAGGATTCCGGCGTCCCTATGCGAATCCAGATGATCAATTGACCCTCACGCGGTCCTCGGGCTTCGAAGCCCTGCGGCCTTGTCAAAACGTGGTATGAGGCTTACCGGATTGGTAATTCAGGATAAATAAACGAGGGGAAATGGCAAGGCATTTCACCGTTCCCGCGCATCGCCGGCGCTACCCTCCTGAACGCATTCCCGCGACCCGACACATTCCCCCGACCCCGGTAATATACCCTTGCTTTTCGCACCTTCCGATTTACAATGCATGGATATCGTCCTACCAACCACAATACAAGCAAGGACTTCGCGATGATCGTCATGGCAACGAACAACGGCGACGTGGGCATCCGGCAGGCGGTGGCCGCGCTCAAGGAAGGAAAGACCGCGGTGGACGCCATCGAAATCGGCATCCGGGAGGTGGAGGTGCACCGGCCGGACCGAAGCGTGGGGCTCCACGGCTATCCCAATATTCTCGGCTATCCCCAGTTGGACGCGCTCATCATGGATGGACGCACCCGCGACGTGGGAGCCGTAGGCGCGGTGACGGGCTACGATCATCCAATCTCGATCGCCCGCTGCGTTATGGAAAAGCTGATCCACGTGTTTCTCGTTGCCGACGGCGCGGAGCGGTTCGCCAGTGAAATGGGCTTTGAAAAGAGCACATACGTGGATCCCGAGATGCCCGAGATTTACGCGAAGCACGTGCGCGAGCAACTGGGGATCGACGATCCCGAGGAAATTCAGCACACAAAGGAGCTTTGGAAGCTCAGCCACCTGGCCGTCGATCCGCAGAAGGCCGGCGGAACGACCAACTTCATCGCGCAGGACGGCAAGGGCGACATCTGCGTGGGCGTGAGCACGAGCGGGTGGGGGTGGAAGTACCCTGGCCGCCTTGGGGATTCCCCGGTCATCAGCGCGGGCGGTTTCGCGGACAATCGCTACGGCGCCGCGGCCTGCACGGGCACCGGCGAACTGGCTATCCGGACCGGCGCTGCGAGGAACGTGGTGACTTACATGAAGATGGGCATGTCCCTGGAGGAGGCCACGGCCGAGGGTCTGCGCGACATGAACGAGCTCGATTCCCAGCGCGTGGGCGGCGTGCAGATCATCTCCCTGGACGCCAGCGGCGCCCACATGGCGGGCACCACCTCAGACCGGAAGGGCAGCCACGTTTTCATGACGGCCGACATGGACGAACCCGAATTCGTCGATGGCATCTCGGTGCCGTACGAAGGCTCATAGAAGGCATCTCGGTACGGTGCGAGAGCTTGTGAAGTGAATCGGACGCGGTTGAACGGCGCGGTCAATCGGACGCTATATCGGACGCCAAATCGGACGAAGACGATCAGAGGATCGGTCGCGGAAACGGACGCGGCCAAACGGAGCAGCCCAGATGAATCTTGAGAAAGCCATCGCCCATCTCGACGAACACGGTTACGTCGTACTTAAAGAAGCGTTGACCCCCGAGCAGGCCAACGCCCTCCGCGATCGCTCGGCCATGCTGGCTGAGGCAGAAAAGGCCGATGGGGAACACGTCTACTTCGACGGACAGGCGCAGCGGGTGTGGAATCTGGTCAACAAGGGCCGGATTTTCGAAGAGATGATCCAACTGCCCCAGGTACTTGCGCTCCACGAACACCTGCTCGGCGACGATTGCATTCTAAGTAGTTTTACCGTCAATCTCATCGGCCCGGGCTCCCCTGCAGGCGGCCTGCACGTAGACTTTCCGCTGGGACGATTTCCGCAGCCCGCGCCGCCCTTCGCCTTCTGCTCCAACACGATATTCGTGCTCGACGACTTCACTCCCGAGAACGGGGCCACGCAGATCGTCCCGGGCAGCTACAAGCGCGGCACCCCGCCC
>JAPOOT010000201.1 GCA_026713285.1 Gemmatimonadota bacterium
AACCGGCCCGGGTCGTTAGCGGAGGTGGCAAGGCGCCTGGCTGACGCCCGGATCGGCATCCGCAGTCTCCGGATCGTCGAGCGGGCCGGCGAGCGAAGCCTGGTGACGCTGATTACAGATGATCCTGGCGCGGCAAGGCGGGTCCTCGCCGCGGAACTCGTGACCGGGGACGACGCTTAGAAGTGCAATCGTCCAGCAAGCACGGATCTCGCGCTGTTCGGTAAGGCGGCCAAATCCATTGGCCTACAGCAGGGACATATAGGTTTTCAGTTCGTAGTCGGTGACCTGCGACCGGTAGCGTTCCCACTCTTCCTGCTTGTTTTCGATCAGCTTGTCGAAGACCTCTTTGCCAAGACATTCCACCAGCAGCTTGCTTCCTTCCGCCAGTTTGATCGCCTCGTTCAGATCCTTGGGCAGGGACTTGATGCCCTGTTGCCGCCGTTCTTCGTGGGACATGCCGTACAGGTCGGCTTCCGCGGGCGGACCGAGTTCGTATCCGTTTTCGATGCCCGCAAGGCCCGCCGATAGGATGACGGCGAAGGCCAGGTAGGGGTTGCAGGAAGGATCGGGAGCGCGGTATTCCACGCGCATGGCTTCGTGTTTCGCGGGGTTGTAAGTGGGCAGCCGGATCATGTCCGCCCGGTTGTGCAACGCCCAGGAGACGAAGAGGGGAGCTTCGTATCCCGCGATCAGGCGCTTGTACGAGTTCACCCACTGGTTCGTGACCAGCATGGTCTCGGGGGCGTGGCGCATCAGCCCGGCGATGAAGGCCCGACCCGTGTCCGACAGGTGGTGTTCTTTGTCTTCGTCGAAAAAGGCGTTCGTATCGCCACGGAACAGCGAAAGGTGTATATGCATCCCGCTCCCGTTGTGGCCGGCGTGGGGTTTGGGCATGAAGGTGGCGTACACGTTGTGCCGGAGGGCCACTTCCTTCACCACGAGGCGGTAGGTCATGGTGTAGTCCGCCATGGTCATGGCGTCGGTGTATCGCAGGGAGATCTCGCTCTGGCTGGGGCCGCCCTCGTGGTGGCTGAACTCGACGCCGATGCCGACCTCCTCCAGGGCCATCACGGTGTCGCGTCGCAGGTCGGTCGCCCAGTCCAGGGGGGTCAGGTCGAAGTAGCCGCCCCGGTCGAGGGGCTGGGGCGGACCTTCGCTGGACTTGAGGTAGTAGTATTCCAGTTCTGGCTGGACGTAGAAGGTAAACCCGTGCTCCGCCGCGCGTTGGAGGCTTCTTTTCAGGATCTGGCGCGGATCGCCTTCGTAGGGTCCGGCGCCATCCGGATCCAGGATATCGCAGAACATGCTGCCCACGGCGCTCTTTCTCGCATCCGGGCGCCAGGGCAGGACCTGGAACGTGCTGGGATCCGGCATGGCGATCATGTCCTGCTCGCTGTGCCGGATGAATCCCTCGATAGACGAACCGTCGAAGACCTCGCCGTCCTTCAATGCGTCTTCCAGTTCCTCCACCGTGATGGAGAAACTCTTCAGAAAACCCAGTATATCCGTAAACCACAACTGGATGATCTTGACGTTGTGTTCCTGGGCCGTATGGAGTACGTAGTCCTTCGCCGCATCCGATGTGTCGCTCATGCCTCACCTGTCAGAGTTTCCAGACTGGCTACTTGGACGGCTTTACCTTTCT
>JAPOOT010000294.1 GCA_026713285.1 Gemmatimonadota bacterium
CGCCGCGTCCGACGCCGCCCAGGCCGTCTTCAGCGTCTCAAGGCTCTTCCTGGCGATGTGCTCCGCTCCGTAGGAATAGTCGAACACCTCCACCGAACCGTACCCATCGTAACCGGTGTCTCGAAGCGCCTGAAGTATCGGCGCGAAATCGGTTTTTCCGAAACCCGGACCGTCGCCGCTGGCGTCGTTGAAGTGGACGTAGGCCATATCGTCCTTATGCTCGTGTATGGCAGCGGCTGCGTCCAGACCCTGGCAGAGGGTCGCCCGCACGTCGATGATCATGCGGAAATTCGGATGATCGATCTCCCGGACCATCCGGGCGGCTTCGGCGGGGGTGTTGATGAAATTGGTCTGGGCGCTGTCCAGGGGCTCCAGGCAGATGGTCACCCCGTGTTCCTCCGCCGCGGGCAGGCATTCCACGTATGCCTGGCGGGTCCGTTCCCAGGTCGCCTCGTAGGTCTGGTCCGGCAGCACGTCGCGCTGCTTCGGCGACCCGGCCACCATGACCCGGCCCCCGATGTCACCGCAGAATTTGATCAGGTCGCAGAGATACAGCCGGGTGCAGTACCGGATGCCGTCGTCGGGGTGGTTCAGATAAAGGCCTTCCGGACTGAGCAGGAGCCAGTGGAGCCCCGTGATCTCCAGCCCGAATTCCGCTGCGTCGTCGCGGATCGCCTTCCGTGTGTCCGGACCGACCTGGTTCACCGAAGAGGCCACCGTAAACGGGGCGATCTCCACGCCGTCGTAGCCGATTTCCGCGGCGGTGCGGAAGATCCGCCGGAGGGGCACGTCCCGGAACATCTCGTTGCAGAAGGCGAACTTCATACGGGCAGTTCCGCTTCTTGCGTCTTTTTGGTCGCTTCCCTTCCGGTCGCCGCGTATTCGTTCTTGAGATCCTGGGGGAGGGTGCGCCAGACCAGGAAGCGTTTGCGCAGCACGCTCAGGAAGCGCCGGTTGATGCGCTGCCAGGACGCCACGTCGCCGCTCTCGCGGTGGATGTCCACCCACACGGCGTAGAGATCTTTTTCATTTTCCGCCGGCGCGGCGCTGAGAGAAACCTTCTGGCTGATACCCAGGTCGTAGGGCGCGAGCCAGGTCATCATCGAGATGTGGTACATGGGTTGGTCCGATGCGCCTTCCACGGCGGTCAACCGGACGTTCTCCGTGACGAATGCGCCCAGGGAGCCCTCCTCGTATGATTCGAAGACCCGCGTGAGATAGGCGTACATGCCCAGCACCTCGACGCTGCCGATAGTGAAGGGGAAATCGAAGCTCCAGTCGTCTCCGTCGGGCTCGGGGAATTTCCATTCCCGGCCCACGTCAGGCACGGCCATGTCCGCCGCCCTCTTGGCCGGGTAGGCCGTCGACAGGAACACCGTGGCCATGACCACGACGACCGACCAGACGGCCGACAGGGAGGAATAGTTCAGCGAAAGGCCGGCGAGGATGTCGTAATTCGCCAGCACGAGGGTGATGGTCTGTCCCCCCAGGTAGCCCAGTACGGCGCCGACCGTGGCAAAGACGGAGGACTCCGCCAGGAACAGCGCCGCGATATGGCTCGGCGCCAGTCCGACCGAGCTGTAGACGCCGATTTCCCGGAAGCGTTCGTGCACCGCGCCCATCATGGTGTTCAGCACGATCATGGCGGCGACGAGGATGGGGATGAGGAAGTTGCCGATGCCGCCGATGGAGGTGGAACCGATGGAACTGTATACGTTTACGGTACCGTCCTTGCCGACGAACATGGTCATGGCGACCCGCGAGAGAAAGTCCTCGATATCGCGGTCGAAATCGGGGTTCGGCTGCCCGCTCTCGTCCAGGAAGTCCGTGATGGCGACCGAATAGGTCTTTCCATCGAGGTCCATGACCGTTTCGTACGGCAGGATCATGACGTTATTGGATTCGAGGTGTATGAAGGCTTCGGGCGGCGATTCGGCCTGCAGGCGGGGGTCCTCGCCGATGCGCTGCGCGATCTTGCCTTTCTCCTGGACCAGGTCGACGGGCGTGAGCTTCTCGTCGTCCAGGTCCTTGAGCTGGTTGAACCGGCGGGAATCGATCACGCCGACGACCTGCAGCCGCATGCCGAACATGTCGACGAAGGCGGAACCTGCGTCTTCCGGCGCAATGCCCACCACCCCGGCCACGTCGTCGGGCAGTATGACGGCGTCCCGTTCGCCGGGCAGGAACCATCTTCCCCCAAGGAGGTAATCATCGAGCCCGGTCGCCCTTGGCTCGTCCGGCGTCAGTCCCAGGATGCTGTTCACGTAGCTTTCGTGGGACGAACTGGGCGAAGAGAAGGAGAAGAAGCCCTTCTCACCCTTGACCTGGGACATGTACCAGGCGCGGGGTATCAGCGTGGCCTTGTCTTCGAAAGTGCTTTTCAGATAATCGTATACGGAGGGCTGCAGCCCTTTCCAGTTGCGGTCCCGGACCAGCGTCCCTTCATAGGTCGGTTCGTTGTACCGTTCCAGCTTGTAGTATCTCAGCGACGTCGTGATGGACGTGAAGGACAGCACGGTAAAAGTGAGCAGCGTGATGGTGGCCGCCGTGAGGACCGTGCGGACCTTTCGCTTGCGCAGGTTGGAAACGCCCAGCGACAGGGCCACGGCCGTGGCGCTCAACCGGCCGATGTCGGCCTCGTGCATGCCGGTCTGCGCGCGCTTGATCTTCTGGACTTCCTGGTTGAACTTCGACAGGACGATGATGAGCACGGTCGTCCCCAGCGCGAAGATGACGAAGGCCAGGAAGATGACGTAGGGCGACGTGCTGAGCTTGAAGGCGGGATGCACCAGCTGCAGCACGAGAAAAACCGCGATGAAGAAGACGGAGAAACCGAAGATCCGCTTGTTGATCGTCGGAAAACCGAAGACCAGGCGTTCCATGAAGAAGGAAAAGGGGATGAGCAGGATGAAATAGAAGATCACGCCCTTGACCGTGTCGTCCGCCGTGGACTTGACCTCCGGGTAGCCCCGCGCCTCGAGGCCCCAGGCCTCACGCGACTTGGAGATGAAGGCGTCGTATTCCCTGTTCGCGAGGTGCTCCTCCGCCTCCAGGAGGGTGACGCGCGCCTGTTCGTGCAATTGTTCGATGCGCTGGTTCTCCACGCCGAAGCGCGCGAGTTGCTTGAGCCGTACGTCGTCCACGACCCACATGTCCCGCGTGCCCTGGTAGGACGGATTTACGATCAGCCCCTGGTCGATCGGATAGCCCTTGCCCTGGGCCTGTTCCAGGAGTTCCAGGGTCACTTCGCCCGGCTCGACGGGGTCCTTCAGGAAGGTATCCGGCGCGTTGGTCAACAGGTACTTGACGCCGAAGAGGCTTGTGCTCATGAGCAGCTTGACGTGCTGGCCCGGCTTGGCGAAGACGACGGCCGCGGGCACGGTCCGGCCCTCCGATCCGCTCTGCTTTTCAATGTAACTATGGCCGTACCACTGGGGTTCGGCGTCGTTCTGCCCCAGGACGGTCAACTGGTCCAGCGCGGTCAGGTACCGGGAGTCTATGATCTCGTAAACGTCAAGGGCCTTGGCGCGGAAAACGATCTGGAGGGTGGTGTTCTCGTTTGCGCCGCTCGCCGCGTTCAGGGGGAAGGTCTTGTCGCCCTCCTGGCCCAGGTCCGGCGCGTAGATGATCTCACCGTCGTCGTCCAGGGCGTACGACCGAAGCCTGATCGGGCCCTTCTGCTGTTTCAGCGGACGGAAGTTGAAACGGCCCAGGGAATCGGCCTTGTTGATCAGGATGCCGCGCACGCCCGTATTGGTCAGGCTCTTGAAATAGGTGACCAGCGCGCCGGGGATGGGTTTCTTGGGGACGAAGAAATTGACGTCCCGGTCGAATTCATAAACGGTGCCCGCCATGTCATGGGCCGTGTCCTGGATCTTGAGCTTGGTCTCCTCGAAGAGTTCGCCGTCGGTGGAGGCCCGGGCGAGCATGACCGCGAGGGACCGCGCCTGCTCGGTGATATTATCGATGTTGACCGACTCGAATACGTCATGAGGCGTGTCCACCAGGCCTCGAGTACCATTCGGTGTGACGAAGGACATGCCCTTCTTGCCGAAGTACGTGACGGCCTCGCTGTCCAGCCCCAGCTTGACGGGCATGAAGTCCTTCCAGGTTCGCTGCGGCGGCACGATGGCGTTGACGTACCTGACCGAGTCGGCCCCGGCCCCGAAGGCCTCCTGGATGTAGCCCGCGAATTTCCTCGAATAAGGCGCGAAGATGTTCTTGATGTAGTGGTTGGTCGCCCAGGCCGCGTTGTCGAAGGTGCCGAAGGCGAAACTTCCGACGCGGGAATCGTGGCTTGAGAGATCGATGCCGAAGAATATATCGAAATCGATCTTGTCTTCCTCGGGGATTCTCGACATGAAGTAACTGCTCGCCCTGCCGTGCCGGTACAACCAGTTGTGCGTCCCCTCCAGTCCCATGAAATGAGCGGACGTGGCCAGGATGACCACCGAATACTTGGGACTGTACCGCTTCATCGCCCTGGCGACCTCAAGGAGCGCGGCGACGCCGGTGGCGCTTTCCGCGCCGGGCGCCAGACCCGGGACCACCGACATGGCGTCATAGTAGGACTCGATGACGATCGTGTAGTCCTTCCATTTCGTGCGGGTCTCGTCCCGGGCGTTTGGCATTTCCTCGTCCAGGCCGGGAATCCAGCCGAAGATGTTCTTTCCTTCCACGACCTCCCATTCCATACGGGCCTGGACATTCACCTGGTTCGTTCCGGATTCGGCAAGTTCCAGCAGGCCGGGTACGTGCGCCTTGTCTACCCAGTAGCGGGGCACATTCAACGGAAGCCCCATGAATTTGAGTTCTGCTTCGCTCCGCGTCACCCGTCCGTTGTCGAAGAATACGATGGCGCTGGCGCCCAGCATCCGGGCATTGATGAACCGGTCCTGCGAGTCGAAATCCATGAGTACGACGCTGCCCTGGATGTCGTACCCGTTGAATTCACCGAATTCCCCCTTGCCGCCGTAGACGATCGGACCGGTCAGGCCTTCCCTGGGGGTGGTCGGCGTGCGCACGAGATTCGGCCAGAGGGCATGAAGCGGGATTTCCTCGCCCGTCTCCAGCACCGTCAGTTTCGAGCCCTTGTCCATAGGCACCGTGACGGGGAACGTCTCCGTGCGGATGTCCTCCAGTCCGATCTCTTCAAACTCTGTCTTCAGGTACTCGTAGGCCGAATCGGCGCCTGCGTAGCCCACGACGCGGGAAGTATAGGAAGAGAGGGTTTCTACCGTGTTAGAGATCGAATCTGCGCTGACCGCCCGGAGGGCCTCCTCGAGGGGACGGTCGTGGCCAAGGAAGGGCTGGACTTCCTGGGGTTCGGGCAGGGAGATCAGCTTCATCAGGATGTTCTCGGTAATATCCTTGGGATGGAATATGGTGACCGAGGACAACATCAGCAGCGCGATGGTGATGCCGATCCCTGTTTTTATCTTTGACCACATGCGCGTCTAACTCCGCTTTCGGACATATTTATCGATTAATCAACTAAAATCGAATTGACTGGGATCTATTGCCAAGACCTTATCAGTTATATCATTTATGGGTATTTCATCTGGCACCACTCCGACTCCAAGCGTGCCCAGATGTGATCGAAGTTCTTCAA
>JAPOOT010000479.1 GCA_026713285.1 Gemmatimonadota bacterium
CCGGATTACCAGAAATACTGGATTTCCGTTGCCGTCCGTCCGGCGTCGGCAGGAAACGCTGAGAACCACCATGTAAGCGTGACCTTTCAACGCATAGTCTGGAATACTGACGACGAAATAATGAAACGGGAAACGCTGGTGGTGCCCGAAATATACCAGGATTTTTTCAATCGGCTTTCAAAGTCGGTCTTTCTGGAAACTCAGGGCATTTGAGGCGCCGGAAGATTGACACCGCGACGCACGCCTGATCCCACGGTCCGGCTGTCATGCGGTTTGTGGTTTTCCTCAGGTTTCAAGAGCGTATGCGAAACCGGTAGTTTACAACGAGCTTTTGAACTACGCTCAAAATCAATCTTCCAGGAAGGGCAGAAGTTATGAGACACGCCAGACTGATGACGGTTGTAATCACCACGTCCCTCCTTGCCGGTATACTGGGATGTGACCCAACGAACAGACAACCGAACCGTACGGAAGAGACGCAGGTCAATTTGCGGAACATTCAGACCCGTGCGTTCGACATGACCGACAAGAACAGGATGCTCAGGACGGTAATAGCCACGCTGCAGGATTTCGGCTTCGTCCTGGACAAGGCGGATGAAGAGCTTGGGGTGATCACAGCGACAAGCTTTGACAGGAGGACGGGAGGAGTAATAACGGTTACCGTCCGCCCGAGAGGAGAGACCCAATTGCTGGTGCGGGCAAGCCTGCGACGCGGACAGGCGGCTGTCACGGACATCGGGACCTATCAGAACTTCTTCACGTCCCTGTCGAAATCGGTCTTTCTGGACGCGCACCTTGTCGAATAGCGTAGTTCGGTTTTTTCCTGAACTTGTCTGTCACAAAACGATACCCGGAAGCATTCACACCCGGTCAGATTGGCCCATATTACTTAAGGAACCTCTCCCGCCCCGGGTCTGAACAGTCCCGCCGGGTTTGACTAAAACTCCACGCCTTCCAGCACGAGGGACTCCATCACGTCCCACTGCCCGGAGGGCAGGTCCTCCTCGCACAACTGCGCCAACTCCTCTTCGAAGAAAAACGACTTCTCGCCGAAGGCCGGCTCGAGGTCGTCCAGCCAGATGGCTCTTTCGTCGTACCGGGCAAAGAACGGCCGCAGGACCCAGTCGGGATTGCGTCCCTGCAGGAATTGCAGGGCGAGGATCTTCTCTCCGCGGACCTCGCTGACGCCCAGGACATGGACCTTCCCGGGATGGGCGGACATGCTGGGGCCGCGCACGGTCCGGCAGATCCCGCTTACCTGCTGATAGGCGTGCTGAAATATCTCCCAGGCCCGCACCAGTGGCACCGCGAAGAAACGCTGCACGCCGGTGTCCCGCACCACGAACATGTAATAGGGTACCATCCCCAGGTCGACCTGCCTGCGCCACATGGCGGCCCAGGTGTCCGGGTCGTCGTTGATATGCCTCAGAATGGGCGACTGCGTGTAAACTCTTGCCCCCGTACTGCGGATCCGGCCGACCGCTTTTGCCACCGCGTCGGGCTGGAGTTCGGCGGGATGGCTGCAGTGGGCCATGATGGCCAGATGCTTGCCGGCGCGGATGACCCGTTCGAAGAGCGCCAGCACGTCGTCCGCATCCGGGTCGGTAAGGTACTTGTAGGGCCAGTAGGCCAGAGATTTCGTCCCGATTCGGATCGTGTGCAGATTGGGGAGATCCGCCTTCAGCAACGCATCGACATACATACTGAGGTTCTTTGCCCGCATGACCATGGGATCGCCGCCCGTGAAAAGCACGTCGGTGACCTGGGGGTTGTCTTCAAGGTACCTGATGAGACTTTCCACCTCGCGGCTGGCGAACTTCAGTTCATCGATCCCCACGAACTGGGGCCAGCG
>JAPOOT010000431.1 GCA_026713285.1 Gemmatimonadota bacterium
AATGTAGGGTAAGGTTACTCGACGATGAGCCCGCCGTGCCGGGCGACGAGTTGATTGAGGGAATGCAGGTAAGCCTGGATGCTTGCTTTCACCACGTCGGTATCCGAGGCGTGGCTGTTGAAGGACTGGTCGTGGAAACCCACGCTGACCTGGACGTGGTGGGCGCTGTCCCGGCCGTTCGAAGAGGTCTGGATATCCTTGACGTAGGTCGGCAGCTTGGTGATCCGGTCGACGGCGTTCAAGGCGGCAAGAATCTGGTTGTCGCCCACGCCCCCTTCTTCGATCGTCTCGCCGCTTACGTGAAGCCTTACGCTCGCATCGGCCTGTCCGGAATGCGAAGAGGTCACCCTGAAGTCCTCGAGCAGGTACTGTTCGGGCACTTCCACGGGCATGTCGGTGACGATCCGGTGGAGGTCCTCGTCCGCCACTTCCTTCTGCCGGTCCGCCACGTTCAGAAAGCGTACATGGACCTTTTCGAATTCTTCTTTCTGGTTTTCGTCGTATGTATACCCCAGCAACTCGAGCCGGTGCCGCAGGGCGTGCCTGCCGGATCTTGCCGTCAACACGATGTCGCTCTTCTCGATGCCCACGTCAGACGGGCTCATGATCTCGTAGTTTTCCCGGTGCTTGAGGAATCCATCCTGGTGTATTCCGGAGGAATGGGCGAAGGCGTTGCTGCCCACGATGGCCTTGTTGCGCTGCACGGGCATGTGCATCAGGTCGCGCACCAGCAGGCTCGTGGCATAGATCTGCGTGGTCTCAATGCCGGTGCGCGCGTCGTAGAAATCTCCGCGCATCTTGACCGCCATGACGATCTCTTCCAGGGAAGCGTTGCCGGCCCGTTCGCCCACGCCGTTTATGGTGCATTCAACCTGGGTTGCGCCTGCCTTGATCGCTGCCAGGGAATTGGCGGTAGCCATCCCCAGGTCGTTGTGGCAGTGCACGCTGACCTTGGCTTTTCCGATGTTCGGCACGGTGGCGATGAGCCGGGAGATCAGGTTGCCCCATTGCTCCGGCACGGCGTATCCGACCGTATCTGGTATATTCACTACCGTTGCGCCGGCGTCGATGACCGCCTCGACGGTCTCGCACAGGTAGTCGAAATCGCTCCGGGAGGCATCCTCGGTCGAGTACTCGATGTCTTCGCAGAGATCCTTGGCGAACTTTACGGCGTCCACGCCCATGTCCATGATCTGCTGGCGGGACTTGCGGAATTTGTGCTTCAGGTGGGTGTCCGACGTGCCCAGAACGATGTGTATCCGGGGGCGTTTGGCGGGTTTCACGGCCTCGGCCACGGCCACGATGTCCGATTCCACCGCCCGTGCGAGGGCCGTGATAACCGGGCCTTCGACCTGCTCGGCGATGTTCTTTACCGCGGCGAAGTCGCCGGGTGAGGAAGCGGCGAACCCGGCTTCGATCACGTCGACGCCGAGTTCGGCGAGCTGGTGCGCGACCTGGATCTTCTCGTCCCGGTTCAGCGAAGCGCCGGGGACCTGTTCACCGTCACGCAGGGTGGTGTCGAAGATGTCCACTTTTCGCATCGCCGCATGCTCCTGTTAACGGTCTGCGCCCGGTCGGCCTGGGTGCCTGACCGGTTTACTTCGAGGCTGGGACGCGCTGCCTTGATCGTTTCGCCGCATCTGTTCGAGGCAGTGACGCTTACTTATTCTCTTCAATCCAGCTCATCATGCTGCGCAATTGACGTCCGACCTCTACGATCTTCTTCTCCGACGCATTGCGCCTGAGCGCGTGCATGACCGGGGCGTTGGCCTGGTTCTCGAGCATCCACTCCCGGGCGAAGGCGCCGGACTGGATCTCGGCGAGTATGCGCTTCATCTCGGCGCGGGTCTCCTCGTTTACGATCCGCGGACCGCGGGTCAGGTCGCCGAATTCGGCCGTGTTGCTGACGGAATAGCGCATGCCTTCTATGCCGCCCTCGTACATCAGGTCCACGATGAGCTTCAGTTCGTGGAGACACTCGAAGTAGGCGATTTCGGGCTGGTACCCGGCCTCGACCAGGGTCTCGAAACCGGCCATGACGAGTTCGGACGTTCCGCCGCAGAGTACGGACTGCTCACCGAACAGGTCGGTCTCGGTTTCTTCCCGGAAGGTCGTTTCGATGACGCCTCCGCGGGTGCCGCCGATGCCCTTGGCATAGGCCAGTCCGATATCCCGGGCTTTGCCTGTGTGGTCCTGGCTGACCGCGAGCAGGCAGGGCACGCCGCCGCCTTCCTCGAAGACCCGGCGCACGAGATGGCCCGGCCCCTTGGGCGCGACCATGAAGACGTCCACGTTATCGGGCGGGACGACCTGGTTGAAATGGATGTTGAAACCGTGGGCGAAGGCGAGGGCGTTGCCATCCACCAGGTTCGGCGCCACGTAATCGTTGAATAGACGCGACTGGAGTTCGTCGTTGACCAGCATCATGATAATGTCGGCCTCGGCGGCCGCCTGTTCCACGGTACGGGGCTCGAATCCGTCCTTGACGGCCTGGTCCCACGAGCCTCCCTTACGCAGTCCCACGATGACGTCCAGTCCGGAATCGCGCAGGGAAAGGGCGTGGGCGTGTCCCTGGCTGCCGTAACCGACAACCGCGATGGTCTTGCCGTCCAATATGCCGAGGTCGGCGTCCTGATCGTAATACAGTCGAGCCATTGGTTCTCCTTCGTGCCGGACCGGCGTTCAGGCCGGGTCGGCGGTGATCTTCTTGCGTGCCGGACCGGCGTTCAGGCCGGGTCGGCGGTGATCATTTAGCGTGCCGGACCGGCGTTCAGGCCAGGTCGGCGGTGATCATTTAGCGTGCCGGACCGGCGTTCAGGCCAGGTCGGCGGTGATCTTCTTGCGTTCCTTCTCCCAGACGGGAAGCGGGGCTTCCGGCGACGGGGTATCCTTGCTCTGGGATTCACGGGCGAGCGCCACCCGGCCGGTCCGGGCGATTTCCCGCACGCCGAAGGGTCGCACCATGTTGATGATGGCGTCGATCTTGTCCTCGTTGCCCGTAGCTTCCAGCATGATCGTCTTCTGGTTTATATCGACAATCTTCGCCTTGAAGATGTCGGCGATCTGAACGAGCTCCTGCCGCGTGGACTGACTTGCGTTTACCTTGATCAGGGCGAGTTCCCTGTTGATGAAATTCTCGCCGGTCAGATCCACGACCCGGATCACGTCCACCAGCCGATTCAGCTGCTTGATGATCTGTTCGATGATCGCCTCGTCACCCTGGGTGACGATGGTCATGCGGGCCGTGCCGGGTTCCGCCGCTTCGCCGACGGCAATGCTGTCGATGTTGAAACCCCGTCCGCTGAACAGCCCGGAAATCCGGGCGAGGACCCCGAAACGGTTCTCGACCACCATGGATATGGTATGGCGTGCCATGGTACAGTAGACTCCCTGCCGGTAAAGCTCCCCGGCCTTTTGCCGCCGGTATATCCTCCCGGCCTTTAACTACCGGTAAATCTTCCCGGCCTGTTTTCCTCGCCTATTCCTCTATCATCTCGTGGGACGCCGCCCCCGCGGGGATCATGGGATACACGTTGTCTTCTTCGGCGATCACCAGATCGAGCATCACGGGACGGTCCTTGACCTTGCTGGCCTCGAGCCAGGCGCCATCAACGTCTTCATCCTTGAAGACCCGAATGCCCACGGCGCCGTAGGCCTCCGCCAGCTTCACGAAATCCGGGTTGGACTCGCGCAGGTCAACCTCCGAGTAGCGCCGCGCATAGAACATGTCCTGCCACTGCCGCACCATGCCGAGAAATCCGTTGTTCAGCAGCACGATCTTGATCGGCAGCCTGCAGGCCACGGCCGTGGCCATTTCCTGGATATTCATCTGTATGCTGCCGTCGCCGGAAAACACGATAACCTCGCGATCCGGGAAGGCGAACTGGGCGCCGATCGCGGCGGGCAGTCCGAAACCCATCGTACCGAGTCCGCCGGAGGTGACCATCGATCGAGGGTTCGAGAAGCCGTACCACTGGGCTGCCCACATCTGGTGCTGGCCGACGTCGGTGACCACGAAGGCCTCGCCCTTTGTAAGCTGGCCGATCCGCTCGATGGCATACTGTGCGCACAGCGGCAAATGGTCCGTCCCCTTCTCGACCGTCTCCCGGTCAACGCCCTCCAGGCCTTCCTCGTGGACACCGATCGTGTTCGCGTAGGTCAGCGGGTGGTCGCGTTTCCAATCCTCGATCTGCTGGAGCCACTCCGTCGTATCGGCCCGTTCCACCAGGGGGACCAACTGCTGCAGCACCTTCTTTACGTCGCCGACGATGGGCAGGTCCACCCGCACGTTCTTGTTGAGAGACGACGGGTCGATGTCGATGTGGATTTTCTTTGAATTGGGAGAAAATTCCTCCAGATTGCCGGTCACCCGGTCGTCGAAACGGGCGCCGATGCAGACCAGCAGGTCGCACATCATGACGGCGGTATTCGCGTACCACGTACCGTGCATGCCGAGCATCTTCAGCGAAAGCGGATCGTTTTCGGGGAATGCGCCGAGTCCCATCAGCGTAGTCGTCACTGGGGCGTTGAGCTTGCGGGCCAGCGCACGGACTTCCTCCGACGCCTCGGAGATAATCGCTCCGCCGCCAACGTAGATCACCGGTCTGCTGGCCGAGGTGAGCATCTCCGCCGCCTTGCGGATCTGCCTCGGATGTCCCTCGGTGCGGGGCTTGTATCCGCGGATATCCGGCCTTTCGGGGTAAGCGAACTCGGCAGTCCCGACTTGCACGTCCTTTGGTACGTCGATCAGGACGGGGCCGGGCCTTCCCGTGGTCGCTATATGAAATGCCTCGGCGAATACCCGCGCGATGTCCTCGGTTTCCTTGATCAGGAAATTGTGTTTCGTGATCGGTCGGGTGATGCCCACGGTGTCCGATTCCTGGAAGGCATCGTTTCCGATCAGGTGCACCGGTACCTGGCCCGTGATCACGATCATCGGGATCGAATCCATGTACGCGGTCGCGATGCCGGTTACCGTATTGGTGGCGCCCGGACCCGAGGAGACGAGCACCACGCCGGGCTTGCCTGTGGCCCGCGCATATCCGTCGGCCATGTGGGTCGCGCCCTGCTCGTGCCGGACGAGGATATGCTTGAGCTCGGTGGTGCGCTGAATTACGTCATAGGTCGGGATCACAACGCCGCCGGGATAACCGAAAACGACATCGACGCCTTCCTGCTTCAGACACTCTATGACTATTTCCGCACCCGACAATTCCATCGAACGTCTCCTTGTAAAACAGGCGTATTCCACCCCGGACGTGATCTTCCGTTCACGAAACCGGCTGTGATTTCGTCGTGTAGACAACCCAACTTGTGCTTCGTAAAATATGCCGAAGGCGCCTGTTGTCAAGTTAAAACTCCAGAGAAACCCCTTGACGAAACGTACCGTTTCCGTTATATGTTCTAGGCTTTGCGCCAGCGGTCGGATCCGCTGTCCGTTCGGTGTTTAGCCTGCGCGATACATAGCGGTTTAGGGCGTGTTCAAACCGGCGAATTACTCGACGAAACTTCGCAGGAGGTCCGGGTCGATGGCAAGAACGAGACGGCGTATCAGCCGTCGTGAAATGAAGGAAGACCGATTCATACTCTGGCTGTACGAATTGAGCAGCGAGATCGACAGGCATTGGAAAACGCTCACCGCGGCGGCCGTCGTGGTGATCGTCTGCGTGGCCGGCTGGTATTACTGGTCAAACAAGCAGTCCGATGACATAGTCGAGGCGGGAAGGATACTCGCGCCGGGGCAGACGGCAATGCAGAACAACCGCTATGAAGACGCCATTCCCATATTCGAGCGGGTCGTGAACGATTTCGGCGGGACCACTCTCGCCCCCGAGGCCACGATCGAACTGGCCAACGCCTGTTTCCAGGCCGGCGACGTTGAGAAGGCACGCACCTACTATCGAAAATACCTCGACGAATACGGCAGTCAGAACGCGTATTTCCGGATGGCCGCACGCTCCGGCCTGGCCGCCTGTGACGAAGAGGAAGAGAATTACGAGGAAGCGGCCAACCAGTATCTCGCCCTGGTGGACGAAGATCCGGGCAGCTATCTCGCCCCCGGTTTTCTCCTGGACGCCGCTCGATGTTTCAGCGCCGCCGAACAGAAGGACCAGGCACGGGCCCTGTACGACCGAGTGGTTGATACCTACGAATCCACACCCTATGCCCGGGAAGCCCGGATCGCGTTGACCGCGCTCTAATCGACCGGGTTCTAGTTGCCCGCGTTCCAGCGGATTGCCCGCGTTCCAGCGGATTGCCCGCGTTCTGGTTGCCCGCGTTCCAACGGAGATCGCGTGGTCCGAACGCACCCCTCGCGTTGACCACGATCTAACGGAGACCGCGTGAAGGTTACCAACTTCGCCCCCGGCCCCACACCGGTTCCGGACCGAGTCGTCCGAAAGATGTCGGAACCGGTCCTCACCCACCGTTCCAGTGAATTCAGCGACCTGCTGAGACAAGTCACCTCGGGACTGCGGGACGTTTTCCAGACAGAAAACGATGTGCTCGTTCTTACGGCCTCCGGCAGCGGCGCCATGGAAGCCGCGGTCGTCAACCTGCTGTCGCCGGGAGACCGTGTACTGGCGATCAGCGGAGGCAAATTCGGAGGCAGATGGGTCGAGCTGTGCGAGACTTTCGGCCTGGACGCCCTGACCTTCGACGTGGCGTGGGGAAAGGCCGCCGATCCTGGCGAAATCGACCGGATCCTGGCTGATCGGGGACCCTTCGAGGCCGTGCTGGCCACCCATAGCGAAACATCGACCGGCGTGCTCCACGACATCGAGGCCCTGGGGAATGTCGTTCGCGGTCACGGCTGCTATTTTGTCGTGGACGCCATCAGTGGACTCGGGGCCAACGAGCTGAAGACGGACGAATGGCACGTCGACGTGGCCCTGACGGGATCGCAGAAAGCGCTCATGGTCCCGCCCGGCCTCGCCTTTATCAGTGTCAGCGAACGGGCATGGAAGGGGATAGAGAGAAACACCCTCCCGTCCTATTATCTCAACCTGCAACGGGCCAGAGACTCTTTCATTAAGGGACTCACGCCCTATACGCCCGCCGTTTCGCTGCTCATGGGACTGGCCGAGTCACTGAGGATGATGAAGGAACTCGGACTGGAGGCTATTTACCGGATTCACGAAAGAAACGCCCTGGTGACCCGTGCTGGCGTCGCGGCGCTCGGGCTGAGGGTCTTCGCCCATCGCCCTTCCAACGTACTGACTTCCGTATCCATGCCGCCCGGCATCGACGGCTCCGAGCTGCTCAAGACGATCAAACAGGATTGCGGCGTGACTATCGCCAACGGAATGGAGCACTTCAGAGGCAAATACATCCGCATCGCCCACCTGGGCTACGACATCTCCCCTTCGGACATGCTGGTCGCCCTTTCGGCCCTCGAACACGGCCTGAACCGCCACGGGTACGCGTTCGAATCCGGCGCGGGCATCGCCGCGGCACAGCGGGTGATCCTGGAGACAAGGTAAGGGTCGGTCGGCCAGCGGGCATCTCGGCCGCACAGCGGGTGATCCTCGAGCAGGCCATATCGTAGGAAGCCAAGTTCCGCAATAACTTTTACTTAGCCAGTTCACGTATCTCGATATTGCCGTCACTAGTCTCCAGCCAGATCCTGGTTCCGCCGCCGTTGAGCAAGTACGTCGCGCTGATCTCTCCTTCTTCCGCGTCTTCCTCGTAGCGCTCCGCTTCCAGATCGGATCGGATCTTGTATCGCAGTGAATTTCTGGCGTTACTCCGGTTGGATTGGATCACCTTCTTTTTCACTTCGACCGATTTCTTCTGTTTACTTGATAACTCCTGCCGGGCTTCCTGTAATACCTGCTGGGCTTCCTGCAAATCCCGTTGCATCTCTCTCAGGAACCGTTGCGCCTCTTCGGCTGACATCTGTAACGCCTGGTTCGCGCTCTGCGTCAGCTTTTCAATAATCTCGTTCAACTTCTCCTCGTCTATCTCCGTTTCCGACAGATCGAGGTCGATCGTAGGTATCTCGGGTATTTCTATTGTTATGGGTATATCTTCACCTGTCGGAGGGCGCATTTGGAACACACCGAATCTCGATCTCTTGTCCACGTGGATCCGCGCTTCGATGGTCGCCTTCGCTCCCGGATCCACGTAGAGTACGATGTCGCCGCCGGCCGAAATAAGCGAACTACCCTTGGAACCCTCCGGCGTGATTTCGGCCAGGACGTCGCCGCCCGCGGTGCGCGCGTCGATCGCCCCCGCCACGTTCAGGAGTTCGAGTTCACCCCCGGCGGTCTTCGCCTGAATGACGCCCTTCGCGCTGCGCAACTCGATATCTCCGCCGGCCGTCGTGATACGGGCGTTCGCCGAAAGCTCGTCGATCTCTATATCGCCTCCGGACGTCCTGATACGGGCCTCGCCACCTACAAACTCAATGGTGATGTCTCCGCCGGAAGTCTGGGCTTCCAGCGAATTGCCGACGCGGCCGATCCGGATATCACCGCCTGAAGTCTGGACATCCAGGTCGGACGATGCCGCTTCGACCCGGATATCACCTCCGGACGTCTGCAGATGAACGTCGCCACCTATCGTGCCTACCCGGATGTCCCCGCCGGACGTGGTCAACTCCACTTCACCGCCTATGTCCCGAAGCGTTACGTCGCCGCCCGACGTATGACTCTTCACGTCGCCCTTCAGATCGCCGACGACCTCGATATCGCCTCCGCCGGTGCGCAGGTCCAGGCCGAACTCCTCGGGCAGATCGATCTTGAAACGCAGCCCCTGTCTTCTGTTGAATAACCGTCTGGGAAAACGCGGGTCGTAATCGACACGCAGTATGCCCCCGTCGTAGCGTATTCTGAGGTCACTTTCTATGTTTGGCGGGATGCCCTGGACGGTTACGACAGCCTCGTTCTTCTTCCAGGTGGAGATGGTGATGTCGCCCGCCCGGGTGTTCAAATCGAGCCGCCCGTCACTTTCCACCTGGAAAGTCTCCGACCGGCTGCTGCCGGCGGCCCTGTTCTGATCCTCCGTGCGTGCCAGGGCTTGTTGCGCCAGGGCTTGCTGCGCAATAAACAGTATGCCGAATGTGCAGACCAGAAACCTCATAATCACTACTCCTTTGTCGGCCGCGTTCCGTTAAGGTGCGGACAGGTTGCTCAGCACGGTCCTCGCCCTGGTGCGTATATAGGCGTTTTCGTCGGAAACCATCCGGGCCCTTAGTACTCTTTCCAGATCTTCGTCGATCGAGGCCGGCACCTGCTCCTGCAGCCGGTTGATCGCGTTGATTCTGAGGGCCGGATTCTCGTCGAAGACCAGTGTGTGGATCATGGCGTCTCTGATCCCCTCGTCAAAAGGATACCGGGAGAGGGCGTTGAACGCCTCGCCCCGGACCCCGGCATTCGAGTCCGTTTTCAAGGCGGTGACGAGGGCATCCTTGATCTCATGCTCCGAATGCAGGATTTCGGAATCGCTCACGGCGTTCACCGCCCGCAGCCGGACGCCGGGATTCTGTTCATTCAGCACCGTGAAGGTGAGCACGCGTTGTATGCCGGGATCGTCGAGCGTTCCTCTGATCTGCACGGGCCGGACGGCTTCGAACTGGAATTCCAACATGCCATCGGGAGCGCCGGAATCCACGAACCGAACGTTGGAAATGGCCACGTCGTCATTGGTCAGCAGGTCCGTCTGATCCATGCCCGGCGTCGCGAACCCGATGGAACGGTTTCCCTGGAAGGCCAGGTAGTAACCCGCCAACAGGCCGATGAACAACAGCAGTGCTCCCCCGAGGACGGAGCGGTAGGAAGGAAAGGTGTTTACCGTAAGCCCTTGCAGGCCGTCTACTATGCGACCTGCCCACCCGCTTGGGATGTGGAGACCCGGGCGGCCGAGTGTCACGTTGGACCAGAATCGGTTTCGAGCTTCACTCAGGTCTGCCGCGCCAGGCCTGGCAGGGGCGGCTTCCCCCATGACCAGTCTGAATTCATCCAGACGTGACCGGTACGCCCGGCATCGATCACATGATTCGAGATGAACGTCCAACCGCCGCTGATCTGCATCGGACAATTCACCGTATTGGGAAAGTTCCAGCCATTCCTCCCATTTCGTGTGAGACCGGCTCCTGTCTTCTTTCATTTTCGTATGTCCTCGAGTTGACTGCGCAGTCTTCGGGTGGCATCGAAAAGGTATTTCTTTACCGTGCCTTCGGCGCATTCCATGATTCCTGCTATCTCCCTCAGTTTGAATCCTTCGTGGTGGCGCAGCACAAACACCGTTTGCAGACGGGGAGAAAGTGTACCGACGGCGGAACGGATCCGCGAAGCGATTTCGCTGTTGATGACTGCCGCGTCCGGCCGGTCGGGGGAAACGGGCGAAACCCCGTATGTGACCGTAGCGTGGTTTTCGTCGAACTTGTCTTCGATCGGGATGAATCGCCTGTTCCGGTTCCGTGACCGATGCGTGAGGCAGACATTCGTGACGATCCGGTACAGGTAGGTAGAAAACCGGCTGCGGAATTCGAAATCGGGCAGTGCCTTGAATACACGCATGAAGACTTCCTGGTATACATCCTTTGCGTCGTCCAGGTCGCCCACGAAGGA
>JAPOOT010000466.1 GCA_026713285.1 Gemmatimonadota bacterium
GCATCTGCATCCAGACGGGCGACTGCAGGAGGCCGACGCCCGACGCCACGATCTCGCCGGAGTCTCCCCAGATCGACCGCAACCGGCCGTGGATGTTCGCGAAACAGTAGGCCGTGGCCTCCAGGCTGGCCCGCATGACGTCAAGGGGCGTGGTGTGCAGCGTCATGCCGGTAATGGCCGCCCTTGCGGAATCGTGCCAGCCCGGGCTGCGCTCGCCCGCCCAGAACGGCAACACCGTGAGGCCGTGGCTGTCCGGCGCCATCCCGCCCAGATCCTGCTCGACCCTTTGCTCGCCGGCGAGGCGCAGCGTGTCGCGCATCCAGCCGTAGACGTTCCCGCCGTTGCTCAGGGCGCCGCCCATCAGGATCCTCCGGCGGTCCGACCGGTAACACCACAGGCCTTCGGGGATCGCGAACTCCGCGGCCCGCCTCATGACCCGCATCGCGCCTGAAGTGCCCACCATCAGGGCGATACGGTCCTCGTCCACGCATCCGCTGCCGATATTGTTGCAGGCGCCGTCGCCAATGGCGGGATACCAGGAAGCTCCGGCCAGGACCGGCCAGCGGGACGCGAATTCGTCCTTCAGCCCCCGGACCGGCTCGTCCACGTCGCAAAGGGGCGTCAGTTGGGTCCGTTCCACCGGCAACGCGGCCAGGGTCTCGTCGTCCCAGTCGCAGTTGTGCGCGTTGAACAACCCCGTACCGGAAGCCATGGAAACGCTACAGGCCGGTGCGCCGAACCATCTGAGGAAGAGGTATTCTCCGATGGACATCCAGCGTTCCACCCGGGCGAAACGATCGGGGTCGTTCCGGGCGAGCCAGCATAGCTTGGCGGGGAGGTAGGAGGCGTGGAGCACGCAGCCGGTACGCCTGTGCGTCGCGCCGATGTCGAGGCGCTCGGCCAGATCGGGGATAACGGACCGCGGCCGCGTATCGGCCCAGCTGATCAGCGGGGTCACGGCACGGCTTCCCTCCACGCCAACCACGTTGTGCCAGAAAGTGGTCATGGCCACGCCGTCGATCGTGGTATTACCTCCCGCCGCGCAGAAGTCATCAAGCACCGAGCCCACTTCCGCCACCAGGCGGTCGGCGTCGATAAAGACCCCGCCGTCCGGCGTGGTCTCCATGCTGTAGGGTTTCTGAAAGACGGGCGACGAGATCCCCGCGGTCCGGTCGAACAGGATCGCCCGCACGGACGACGTGCCGATGTCGATGGCCAGTACGCGGGGCGGCTGAATCGTGTCGCGGGGCATGGACGATGCCTGGCTATCGGGTAGATGAGAAACAGCGTCCTGATGCTGCGTGGACTTATCCATGGACAATGGACGCAGAGGACGCGGATATGAGAGCGGGAAACGGCTGCAGGCGTATTATATCGAAGGGCGGTTTGCGTTTCAAGTCAAAAGCTACGGGCCAAGAAAGGATTGACAGCCGGACCTCTGCCGCCTTTTTTAAAGCGGTCTGCGTATCATGTCCAACCCAGGAATAAACGCGAGGAGAAGCAGCATAAGATGTCTTCCAACCTGAAAGAAGTTGCCCGGGCCATGGTCGCTCCCGACAAGGGGATCCTGGCGGCGGATGAAAGCAGCGACACGATCAAGAACCGGTTCGACCGTATCGGACTGCCATCGACGAAGGAGAATCGCCGGGCCTATCGCCACATGCTGTTCACCACCGAAGGCATGGAGGAATTCATCAGCGGCGTCATCCTCTACGAAGAGACACTGCGGCAGAAGGCCCTCGACGAGGCCGAAACGCCGTTCCCGAAGCTGTTGTCCGACAAAGGGATTATACCCGGCATCAAGGTGGACAGCGGCATCCATGATCTGGCCGGTTTCCCGGGAGAGAAAGTCACCGAGGGACTAGACGGCCTGCGGGCGCGCCTGAGGAGATACGGCCGGCTAGGCGCCGCCTTTGCGAAGTGGCGCGCGGTCATTACCGTGGGCAAGGGGATTCCCTCGGATGTCTGCATCGACGCGAACGCCCACGCCCTCGCGCGGTACGCGGCCCTGTGCCAGGAAAACGGCATCGTACCGATCGTGGAGCCCGAGGTGCTGATGGACGGCGACCACACTATTTACCGGTGCGACGAGGTGACCGGTGTCGCGCTGCGGCGCGTGTTCGAGGCCCTGGCCGAGCACGAGGTCATGCTGGAAGGGATCGTCCTGAAACCCAGTATGGTCATATCGGGTTCGTATTGCCCCGAGCAGGCCTCCGTTGAGGAAGTCGCGCGCCGCACAGTGAACAATTTCCTGCGCAACGTTCCGCGGGACGTGCCAGGCGTCGCCTTTCTTTCGGGCGGGCAGTCCTCGGAGACCGCCACGGCCCACCTGAACGCCATGAACGCCATGTTCGGCGAACTTCCGTGGGAACTCAGCTTCTCCTACGGCCGCGCCCTGCAGGCGGCTCCGCTGCAGGCATGGGGTGGAGATCCGGCCAATTTCGAAGCGGGGCAGCAGGCCTTTTACCACCGCGCCATGTGCAACAGCGCCGCCCGTACCGGCCAGTACAGCGCCGACATGGAAGTCGCGGCCTGACGTTTCGGCCCGTACAGCGCCGACATGGAAGTCGCGGCCTGGCGTTTCGGCCAGTTCACCACCGACATGGAAGTCGCGGCCGGCGGCCCAGCACGTAGCGGCGACAGATCTGATGTCCAGACCCCCTTATTCCGACATCGTGGCAGGCTTGCCTTCCGTGACCCCCTTCGTGGGTCCCGAAACCATCGAACGACAGCAGGGAAAAACGTTCCGGGTGCGTATCGGCGCCAACGAAAGCGCCTTCGGCGTATCGCCCAGGGCGGCTGCGGCCATGAGCGAGGCCGCGGCGGGCGTCGCCTGGTACTGCGATCCGGAAGGTTACGAACTGCGGGCCGAGCTGGCCGCGATACACGGCGTCGGTATCGAGAATGTGACACTCGGCGCGGGGATCGACGACCTGCTGGGCCTGATCGTACGCATGTATATGAATCAGGGTGATGCGGTCGCCGCTTCCCTCGGCTCCTATCCGACCTTTGCCTACCACGTCGACGGCTTCGGCGGCAGGCTGGAGACGGTACCCTACCGCAACGATCGCAACGACCTCATGGCGCTTACGGACCTGGCCGCGCGCACGAAGGCGTGTATCCTCTATCTGGCCAATCCGGACAACCCCACGGGTTCTTATTACGGCAGCAACGCCATCGGCGATCTCCTCGACCGCCTGGACCGTGTGTCCTCCGAGTGTCTCTTCATTCTCGACGAGGCGTACCTGGACTTCGTGCCGCCCGACACCATGCTCCCCATCGACGTGGACGACCCCAGGTTGATCCGTGTGCGCACCTTCTCCAAGGCCCACGGCATGGCCGGCGCCCGGGTGGGATACGCCATCGCCCACCGGGACATCATCCGGACCTTCGACAAGGTCCGGCTTCATTTCGGCGTGAGCCTGGTGGCACAGGCCGGCGCACTGGCCTCGTTGCGCGACCCGGATTTCGTGGCAGGCGTTGTAAAGGCCGTGGAGGATGGAAAAAAGGACTACCGTAAACTGGCCGAGGACGCCGGGATATCGGCCCTGCCTTCCCAGACCAATTTCGTCGCCTTCGACTTCGGTACGGGTGAACGGGCCGGCGCGGTGATGAACACCCTCATCGAACGGGGCGTGTTCCTGAGAAAACCCGTCGCGCCGGACCTGGACCGCCTGGTCCGGGTCACTGTGGGCACGCCCGACGACCGGGCCGTATTCTCGGAACTGTTCGAAGATGTGATGAACGGAAAGTAGGAAAGTAAACCCAGGCGCAGGCCGGGGTAGGCATGGAAACCGGATGCCGGTGTATAGGTGTATAACACCACGCGCAGGCTTAAACGGGTATAGGGCCGGCGGAGGACGCTCCAACCATGGTCGATCTCGAGTTTTTCAAACACAACGGTTACGTAAAACTCGGGCAGCCGTTTACCGCCGAAGAGTTAAACCGTTACACCGAACTGTACGACCGCGACAAGTCAGAGACCGGGTATTTCTGGCGACCCATCGCCTTCGATGGACACCAGAGCGTGAACTGCGAACCGCTGATCTCCTCACCGGAGTTCGACGGGTTGATCCGCCACCCCGCGCTTATCGGCGCGGTCGAGACCATCTTCGAAGGGCCAAGCTGCCTCGCGGAGGCCTGTCTGCGTCACATGGCGCCCCACGAGGGCGACCCGGTCGAGGTCTGGCACCGTGACCGGAGGCACATGACCGACCGGCCCTACCGGTGCGGCTACCTCCACATGATGCTCTACCTGACGGACGTAAGCGAGGATACCCACTGCTTTTCCATATCGCCGGAGCCCTGCGACGCGTCTATCCTGGATACCGAGGAACAGGTGGAGCAACGCGGAGGGATTCCCCTCCACGGACCGGCCGGCACCGTCATCCTCTTCAACCTGTCCGTCGTCCACGCGGCAACAGTCCGGAGAACCCCCCACGAACGAAAGTCCGTCCAGGTCTACTACGGCCACCGCGACGGACCCGTCCTCAGCCAGTTCACCACCATCCCCACAAGTCTCTGGCGTGACCACACGGATCCGGAAGTACGCGGATTCTATGGCCTGCTCAACACACGGTCGCAGAAGTTTGCCGAGGCGTTCGGGTGAAGATGCTGGCCTTCACGGATCATTACACCCCGCTTCGTTGAAGGCACACTTCCCGCCAGCACTTGTACGGACGGAGACACCCGTAACGCCAGCGACTTACCGATCGGACGGTTCCTCTCGCTTGCGCGGCTTCATCTCATATGGGCATTGCGCCCGCGCGTCCTTCGGCAGCCCGGTTCCTGCGCTCCTGCGTAAGCTCGTAGCTCGACTGCATCCGCATCCAGTGATCGGCGGTGCCCCAGCCTATGTCTTCCAGCGCCAGCGCCATGTTCGCGGATACCCCCGCCTTGCCATTCAATAGGCGCGACAGTGTTCCTCGCTCGCATCCTAGCCGGGCCGCCGTCTCGGTCACGTTCCAGCCCACATCGTCCATGCTCTCTCGGATCAGTTCGCCCAGGTGCGGCGGGTTCAGCATCGGGCCAACGCGATCGTTTGCTATTTCGTTCATTGTCGTCACTCCCTGGGGTCAGTGATAATCGATCAGGTCCACATCCACGGCTTCGCCGTCCTCGAAGCGGAACACCACGCGCCAGTTACCCGAATCCCGGACGCTCCACTTCCAGGGCAAGTTGAAGTAAAACCTTCACGCCGACAGTTCGCATCGTGAGATCAAAAATGGAAAAAGATACGTACTTTAGACACCTTTTAAGCGATCACTTCTAAAGTGCCCACGGCACATCCGACAACCACGGTCCCATCCGCTCTCCGTAAGCGAAGAGAGCCGGCAATCCACCGGTGTGGATGAACAGTATGCGGCTTCCTGCCGAGATGACTCCTGAACGCACGTGGTCGATGAGGCCCGCCATTGTCTTGCCGGTGTAGACCGGGTCGAGGAGCAATCCCTCCTGGCGTGCCGCAAGGGCGATCGCTTCGAGCACTGCGTCGTTGAGCCGGCCATAACCGGGCGCGAGCACTCCGTCGAATGCCTGGACCTCTTCAGCGTTGAACGTCTCCGGCCGATCGATCATTCCGGCCAGGTGCTCCGCCACTTTACTCACCCGCGCCACCTGGCTGCCGGCATCGCGCCGCACGCAGATGCCGTAGACCGGTATCGACGAGCCGAGGGCCCGAAGCCCCACCAGGATACCCGCGTGAGTCAGGGCGCTGCCCGTGGGACAGACCACGGCGTCGAATTTCAGGTCGAGGGACCGGGCCTGCGCCTGGATCTCCTCGGCCGCGATGACGTAACCGAGCGCACCGATGGGTGGATGGGCGGGGGCGAGATGGATAACGTAGGGCCTGCGGCCTTCCTCCTCGAGGGATTGGGCAAGCAGGTCCAGCGATGCGTCCGCCGCGGGCTCGTCCTCGCCGACCGGGAACGTATGCAGC
>JAPOOT010000243.1 GCA_026713285.1 Gemmatimonadota bacterium
CCCCGTATACATCTATCACGGCGGTCCGGACGGGTTCAAGCCGGAGCGCCGCCAGGAAGTCGCGGGCTGGGGCGCGGTCGAAGCCCTCCGCTGCGACGTGAACGACGACGGGCTGCCGGACCTGATCCTGGCCAACGCGTCTGAGAACTCGGTGCGGCAGGATCCCGGATCCTACGTGTACTACAATCGAGCGGGTACTTTCGGGAGCGGACCCGACCTGCGCCTGCCCACCGTCCGCGCCCACGGGGTGTGTTGTGCGGATCTTGACCGGGACGGGTATCTCGATCTCGTCTTCTGTGGATTCGATAATCCGGACATCGTGATCTTCTACGGGAGCCGCGACGGGTTCGACACAGACAACACCGAGCGAATCCGGCTCGAATACGAGGGTGTCGTCTACAAGGACCCACGCTGGATATTCCTTGTAGACCTGAATGGCGACGGCTGGCTCGACCTGGTCGTGCCGCAGATCGCGGACGATTACAGTTTCATCCTCCGGGGTGGACCGGAAGGGTTCAGCATGGACCGCTGCCAGGTCCTGTCCGTCTGGCACGGCGCGTGCGCCCGGGCGGCGGACCTCAGCGGGAACGGGTACCTCGACCTGGTCATCGGCGGCCACGAACCTTCCCACGGAGCACCCCACGATTCCTTCGTGCACATCTACTGGAACGGTCCGGACGGCCTGCGCGAGGACCGGCGCACCCTGTTGCCCGGCAACGCGGTAAACGCCATGTCGATCATGGATTTCAACGGGGACGGGCTGCTCGACCTCTTTATATGCTCCTACCACGACAACCGTGTAAGGGACATCGATTCCTACATTTACTGGAACCGGCCCGATCGCGGTTTTTCGGCCGAAGACCGCACCCGGCTGTTCACCCATTCCGCATCGGGATGCGTGGCCGCCGACTTCGACGGCGACGGCCATATCGACCTCGCCATCGCCTATCACAAGGTCGAGGGCGACCACGTAGGCTTCTCCGCCGTCTGGTGGAACGGTCCGGACGGGTTTGACCCTCGACGAGTGACACGGCTGCCCACGACCGGCCCCCACGGCATGACCGCCGTGCAACCTGGCAGCGTGCTGGATAGAGGCCCAGAAGAATACTACGTCTCCGCGCCGCACGAAATTCCCAACGGACTGTCCGTCACCGCCATCGCCTGGGAAGCGGAATACGGACCCGGGACCTGGGTGCATGCCCAGATCAGGTGGGCGGATTCTGAAGAAGCGATGGGACGCGGTGAATGGCACGGTCCCGACGGGGAAGACACCTGGTACGAGCGGCCAGGCCCGATGTCGGCGCCGTGTGACGACACCGGGGCACGCTGGATTCAGTTCCGACTCGCGCTGGGCGCGGAAAACGGAGGGAGTACGCCCAGGGTCACGGAAGTCCGGATCGAAACAGGTTGACGGATTGACCGTTTGTCTTGCGTCCGGCGGGAAAGGTGACAGATGCGCGCAGAGCAGGTCGTCCTCGACTCATTGCGCCAGTGGGCGGAAGAGGACGATAACATCCGCGGCATGGTCCTGACGAGTTCCCGGGTCAACGAAGACGCGGTCCTGGACCTGATGTCGGACTACGACGTGGAGATCTATGTGACCGACCAGCAGTGTTTCGCGGGGGGCGATGAATGGCTGGAAGCATTCGGCCCCGTGTTGATACGTTGGCCCGCATGCCCTGCCTGGGACGAGGAGGGCGGGTTGTATCGACTTGTGATCTATGAAGACGGCGTACGGATTGACTGGGGCGTGAAGAAAGCTGAGCGAATCCGACGGTTCAATCGTCCTTCCGAACCCTACAGGGTGTTGGTAGACAAGGACCGGCGCGTCGATAACCCGCTCCAGACGAGCTATGCCGGTTACAATATCACCAGGCCCTCGAAGACAGAATTCGATTCGGTGATGCATGACTTCTGGTGGGACCTCACCTACGTGGCGAAAAGTCTATGGCGCGACGAGATCTACTGGGCGAAGTACATGTATGGCAGACGGCACTTCAAGGAGCTCGAAAAGGTCATCGAATGGTACATCGGCATGCATCACGAATGGTCCGTCAACACCAACAAGCACGGCCGGTGGTTCAAGCGATACCTGGACGAAGACACGCTGGAAGAAATCGATTCCACCTTTGCGGGGGCGGATATCGAGGAAAACTGGACCGCGCTGTTCAACATGACCAGGCTGTTCAGGCGGCTTTCCGTCGCGGTCGCGGGTGAGCTGGGTTTCGATTACCCCCATGATTCCGACCGGCGCGTTTCGGCGTACATGGACAAGATCCGGCGCCTGGACCCGGACGCGGAGGATTTCGTATGAAGACGGGTGCAATCTATAGCGGATTTTCGAATTGACCAATTGGCCTGTGGTACAATTGTACAATAGGATACTGCGGGCACGTAAGCGGGACGGTAGGACGGACTGCTAAGCCAGGTTAATTCAACTATACACATTTTCCAGGGTAAATCGTATCGGAGAACCCAAGATGAAGGCACTGCTCGAAAAACTGAATATCGAGGCACTGAACGCCGGGGCCTGTACGGGGATGGACGGCTGGATTCACGGCGAGGGGCCGATCCTGACGTCATACAACCCGACGACCGCCGAACCGATCGCAGGCGTGCGGCAGGCGACGCCCGAAGTATACGACCGGGTGATCGAACACGCCCGCGGCACCTTCGACGGCTGGCGGATGATTCCCGCGCCCAAGCGCGGCGACATGGTACGGGACCTGGGCAATATACTGCGGGAGTACAAGGAACCGCTGGGTGAGCTCGTTGCCCTGGAAATGGGCAAGATCCGCGTGGAAGGCATGGGGGAAGTCCAGGAGATGATCGACATCTGCGATTTCGCCGTCGGGCTTTCGCGCCAACTGTATGGACTGACGATCGCGAGCGAACGGCCGAGTCACCGCATGAGCGAACAGTGGCACCCGCTGGGGGGGATCGGCGTTATTTCCGCATTTAATTTCCCCGTCGCGGTCTGGTCGTGGAACGCTTCCCTCGCCTCGGTGTGCGGCGACGTCACCGTGTGGAAGCCCAGCGGGCAGACGCCCCTGACGGCCGTGGCCACGCAGCACCTGTGCAACCGGGTCATGGCCGACCACGGCGTGGACGGCGTGTTCAACCTGGCCATCGGACGCGGCAGCGACGTGGGCAACCTCATGATCGACGACGAGCGGATCCCCCTCGTTTCCTTCACGGGTTCGACCGCCACCGGCAAGACCGTGGCCTCACGGGTCGCGTCCCGTTTCGGCAAAACGATCCTGGAACTGGGCGGCAACAACGCCATCATCGTCACCGAGAACGCCGACCTGGAGCTGGCCGTCCCCAGCATCGTCTTCGGTGCCGTGGGGACGGCCGGACAGCGGTGCACGTCCACGCGGCGCATCATAGGGCACAAAAGCCTGACGTCGACTCTGATCGAACGACTGGCCCGCGCCTATGCGCAGGTGCCGATGGGCGATCCCATCGATGACAGCACCCTCATGGGACCGCTGGTCACGTCCGACGCGGTAGACGACATGATGAAAGCCATCGAACGGGCGAAGGCCGAAGGCGGCGAGGTGATCACCGGCGGCGGGCGTCGGCAGGAGTTGGGGCCGAATTTCGTCGAGCCGACGATCATCCGCATGCCCGGTCAGACTGATGTGGTGAAAGAGGAGACCTTCGCGCCGATTCTCTATGTACTGGAATACGAAACCATGGAAGAGGCCCTGGCCCTGCACAACGACGTGCCCCAGGGTCTTTCCAGCGCCATTTTCACCGACAGCCTGCGCCAGGCGGAGCGGTTTCTCTCCGCCTCGGGATCGGACTGCGGCATCGCAAACGTTAATATCGGAACGTCGGGCGCCGAGATCGGCGGGGCCTTCGGCGGCGAAAAGGAAACGGGCGGCGGGCGCGAGTCGGGCTCGGACGCGTGGAGAGCCTACATGCGCCGCCAGACCAATACCGTCAACTGGTCGACCGATCTCCCGCTGGCCCAGGGGATCGAGTTCGGGGCCGGCGGATCGGACGACGACTGACTGCGCTTTTGAAATTCACCGCTGGCCCAGGGGATCGAGTTCGGGGCCGGCGGATCGGACGA
>JAPOOT010000224.1 GCA_026713285.1 Gemmatimonadota bacterium
CTTAATCTTCTTAACACATTAAATTACTATCAGTTACATTGTTATATCTATGCTGTGTATCTACAACTTTGATTACACTACAGCTTAATTAAACAGCAGGCCCGATTTGTCCGGAATCGCCGAAAATCGTCCCCGCTTCTCCCCCGAAGAAGCTGCTGAACTGGCCCGCTCCCTGTACGGAATATCCGGCAACTTGCGCACATTGCCGAGCGAGCGGGATCAGAACTTTCGTCTGACCACCGACGACGGTGAGGATTTCGTTCTTAAGATTTCCGGCGCGGGCGAGCAGCGGAGCATTCTCGAACTGCAGCACGCCGCCCTGGATCACCTGTCCGGAAGATTCGAAGGGACCGAGTGGCCGCGGGTCTGCCGGACGAAGGTGGGCAGCGGCATTACGCGGATCGACGGGAGGGACGGACTACGCCACCTGGTCCGGATGCTGACGTACGTCGAGGGCCGCCCGCTGTGTGAGATTAAGCCTCACAGTCCCGATCTGCTGCGGGATCTCGGTGCTTTTCTGGGCAGGTTGACCCGTGCTTTCACGGACTTCTGCCACGTGGAGCAGCAGCCCCATCTCATATGGAACATGGACAACGGGCCGGATGTCGTTCGACGATATGCGGGCCATATCCCGGACGCTGACCGGCGAAGGCTGGTCTTACGATTCTGCGACTCGTACGAGCGTACCGTTGTTCCCTGTCTCTCGTCACTCCCCCGCCAGTTCATACAAAACGACGCAAACGACCAGAATATCCTGGTCCGCCGGGTCCAATCAAACGGACGTGAAGATCCGGCTTCGAGCAAACCGCAAGTGGCAGGCCTGATCGATTTCGGAGACATGGCGCATTCCTGCGCGCTCTTCGAACCCGCCGTCGCCGCCGCCTATGTCATGCTCGGCAAGGCGGAGCCCCTGTCGACCGCCGCCCATCTGGTAGCCGGTTACCACCGGGAGCAACCGCTGTCAGACCTGGAACTCGGCCTACTCTACCACTGCGCCGTAATGCGGCTGTGCATGAGCGTGGCCATCTCGGCTCATCAGCAGGTCGCCGAACCGGAGAACACCTACCTCTCCGTCAGCGAAAAGCATGCCTGGGACCTCATCGAAAAACTGGAGGACGTCTCCCCATCCTTCGCGGAATACCTGTTCCGGGACGCCTGTCAACTGCCACCGTGTCCGCAGACCGCCGGGATCGCATCGTATCTGGCGTCGAGACGCGGTTCATTCGCACCGGTCATGGGTCCGGACGTGGATCTATCCACCGCGCTCGTGTTCGATCTCAGCGTGGGAAGTCCCGACCGGGCTCTGCTGGGGGGTTCGGTTGACGTGGAAGACCTTGCCGGGGACATATTCAAGCAGATGGAATCCGAAGGGGCGGAAGCGGGGATCGGGAGATACAACGAGGCCCGCCAGGTCTACACCGCCGATCAGTTCATCGTCGAATACGACGAGATGCCGGAACGCCGGACCATCCACCTGGGGATGGACGTGTTCCTTCCCGCCGGGTCGCCGGTCTTCGCGCCGATGGAGGGGACGGTCCACAGCTTTCAGAACAACACCCGGCCGCTGGACTACGGGCCCTGTATCATTCTGGAGCATGCCACGGAAGATACCGGCCAGGTGTTCTTCACGCTGTACGGGCATCTGAGCGTCGAATCGCTCACCGGTCTGCACGAGGGGAAACGGATCCAGCAGGGCGAAAGATTCGCCTCGCTCGGCGACGCTGCAGTCAACGGCGGCTGGCCGCCCCACCTGCATTTCCAGATTGTCACGGACATGCTGGGCAACCGGGGCGATTTCCCCGGCGTGGGTGGGCCCGGTCAACGGAATGTCTGGCTGGATCTCTCGCCCGACCCGAACGTCATCCTGGGCGTGCCTTCCGAGGCTTTCCCACCTGAGCGGCGGTCTTCGCGGGATATCCTGTCCACACGCCGCGAGCACATCGGCAGGTCCCTCAGCATTTCCTACCAGCGGCCCCTGAAGATCGTCCGGGGCCACATGCAGTACCTTTACGACGAGGAAGGGCGCGCGTTC
>JAPOOT010000296.1 GCA_026713285.1 Gemmatimonadota bacterium
ACGTGCATCTTCGCTTTCAAACCGGCATTTATCCCGGCCTCCAGCACGCACCGGGACTGGTCGAGATCGAATGCATGGTCTTCGCAGAACACGTCGACGTGCATGGGTACTCCGCGATCCGAGAAGCGCGAGGACTGGTACCAGGCCGCCGCTTCCGGCAGGATCTTCTCGATCACGCACCGTGTATACGCTTCGGAATCCCCCTCGAACTCCGGCGGCACCGCGTGAGCGCCCAGAAATGTGGGTACGATGTCGCAGGGGTGGTCCCGGTCGAGCTGTTCGATGACCCGCAGCATCTTCAGTTCGTCGGCAACGCTCAGACCGTAGCCGGTCTTGATCTCCACGGTCGTTGTGCCCAGTGCGAGCATCTCGTCGAGACGGGTGGAAGCGGACGATACGAGTTCGTCCACGGTTGCGGCCCGCGTGTGCCGGACCGTATTCACAATCCCACCGCCTGCAGCCATGATCTCCAGGTAGGAAGCCCCTTTGATCCGCATCTCGAATTCCGCGGCGCGGGCTCCGCCGAAGACCGTGTGGGTGTGGGCGTCTACGAAACCGGGACAGAGGGATCTCCCGCGGCAATCTATCGTGCGCTTGCCGGAGTAACTGCCATCCAGGTCCTCGGCTGGCCCGACCGCCGCGATCACACCGGCCTCAACAGCCACCGACCCGTGCTCGATCGCGTGGACCGACGCCATGTCCTGACCCTGGAGAGATGTCCCGGGCGACCGTGGCGCGCAGGTCACGACCTGGTCGGCGTTGTGGAGGTACAGATCTACGGGTTTCATGTGCCGGTTCGATGAAAGATGGGTGGTCCTGTCGGTCTCGGAGGTTTCATTGCGGCGTCGGCGTTAAAATGTCAAAAGAAAGGGGCCCGAAGCTCGTTGCCCAACTTGCGGTACGTCTCAGTCCAGTGTGGGACCCGGAATCTCCACCTTCTCCCCGACCGCACCGACCACGTCCCCCCGCGAAACCAGCCCTCGGACTGCCTCAATCAGCGGCGCAAGCGGTGCGTCGCGGTCCAGGAAGGGCACGTGCCGGCGGATCATTCGGTACGCCGCGCCGGTCCCCCGTCCCATTCCATCCGGCGTGACGCCCGGTTCCCGGCACCTGAAATCGATGGCCTGTGCCGCGTCAATCAGTTCGATGGCAACGATGGTCTCCACGTTTTCCAGGACCTGTTGCGTATGATGCGCCGACGCCGCGCCCATGCTCACGTGATCTTCCGTATTCGCGCCGCTAGGTATCGAGTCCGCGCTGGCCGGGTGGGCCAGCACCTTGTTCTCCGACGCGAGGGCCGCCGCCGTGTACTGGGTGAGCATCAACCCGCTCTCCAGTCCGCCATGGTCCGTGAGGAACATGGGCAGGATGCCGCCGTTGGAGTCGGCGTCCACGAGCCGGGCCGTACGCCGCTCGCTCATGTTGCCCATGTCCACGATCGACAGCTTCATGCTGTCCATCGCCACGGCGATGGGTTCGCCGTGGAAGTTGCCCGCGCTGATGATCTCCGTTTCTTCGGGATCATCCCCGGCGAAGACCAGGGGATTGTCGTTCGCGGAGTTCAGCTCGATGTTGATCATCCAGCGGGCGTAATCGATCGTGTCCCGGACCGCTCCGTGCACCTGGGGGACGCAGCGCAACGTGTAGGGATCCTGTACGTTGCCGGGATCGTCGGAACGGAGCAAACGGCTGCCGTGCAGCATGTCCCGGAGGAACGCCGCGCAGGCGACCTGCCTGGGATGGGGACGGATGGCGTGCACGCGGGCGTCGTACGCGCGGTCGGTGCCGATCAGCGCTTCCAGGGTCATGGCGGCCGCGATGTCCGCCGTAAGCGCGAGATTTGTGGCCCGGTGTACCAGCAGGGCGCCGAGTCCCGCCATGAGGGTCGTGCCGTTTGTGAGGGCCAACCCCTCCTTCGCCCCCAGGACAACCGGTTCAAGCCCCGCCTCCCGGAGGGCCGTTGCGCCGTCGTGCCGGCGGGAGCGGTACATGGCCTCGCCTTCCCCGATCAGCACCAGGGACATGTGCGCCAGGGTCGCCAGGTCTCCACTCGCACCAAGGGAACCCCGGCCGGGGATGCAGGGGTGCACGCCTTCGTTGAGCATGTCCACCATGAGCTGGACGACCTCGGGTCGGATGCCCGAATAACCCATGGCGAGCGTATTGGCCCGAACGATCAGCATGGCGCGTACGGTCTCCTCGTCCAGTTCGGGCCCTGCACCGGCCGCGTGGCTTCTAATCAGGTTGAGCTGCAATTCGGCGACCTGTTCGGAAGAGATCAGCTTGTCCTTGAATCGGCCGAAACCGGTGGTGATCCCGTAGGCGATCCGGCCCTCCGAGACCAATCGATCCACCACCTCCCGGGAGCGTTTCATGCCGGGGAGGGCATCGGGGTGTAATGCGACGGGGCGGCCCTTCGAGACGGCGACCACCTCGTCGATGGTGAGATTGTAACCCGTGAGAGGCAGGACATCCTGGGAGCGATCCATATCCAACCGGTTCCTTCCGGGTTCAGTCCATCATGGGGATCTTCACGCCACGGGCTTTCGCAACCGCCTCGGCCTCTTCGTAACCGGCGTCGACGTGCCGGGCCACGCCCATGCCCGGATCGTTGGTGAGCACACGCTCCAGGCGTGCGGCCGCCTCCGGTGTGCCGTCGGCGACGATAACCTGTCCGGCGTGCAGGCTGTATCCGATGCCCACGCCGCCGCCGTGATGGTAACTCACCCAGGTGGCTCCGCTGGCCGTATTGATGAGCGCGTTCAGCACGGGCCAGTCCGCAATGGCGTCCGACCCGTCTTTCATGGCCTCAGTTTCGCGGTTCGGGCTGGCGACGGACCCGCTGTCCAGGTGATCCCGGCCGATGACGATGGGCGCGCTGATCTCGCCGGAGGCAACCAGTTCGTTGAATTTGAGCCCGGCCCTGGCCCGCTCCCCGTAACCCAGCCAGCAGATCCGGGCCGGCAGCCCCTGGAATTCCACGTGCCGCCGGACCATCGTGATCCAGCGGAACAGGTGGTCGTCCTCGGGAAACAGTTCGAGGACGGCCTGGTCCGTCCGGTAGATGTCCTCGGGATCCCCCGAGAGGGCGACCCAGCGGAAGGGACCCTTGCCCTCGCAGAACAGGGGCCGGA
>JAPOOT010000467.1 GCA_026713285.1 Gemmatimonadota bacterium
CCCCGTGGACCCGCCAGTTCGGTCATGCAACCCTGGCAGAACAGCATCCTGTGATTTGCGCTGGGCACCGCGCCAAAAATCCGGCGGAATTGCTCCACCGTGGAGCAGATCTGCGCGACGCCGCCCAAAGGCTCCGGTATGGGGGGGTCGTCGGGGTGGAGCGCAAGGTTTACTCCGGCCTTATCGGCCGCCGGGACCGCGGCGCGCATGAACGCGACCATGTTGTCCCACATCACTTCGGCCGAGACGGGCGGCTCGCGTGGCTCCGGGCGGCTCCGGGCGAATTCGGCGTAATCGAAGGTACTGTACACTGCGCTGCCGCGGCCGATGTCGGAGGTAGTGCGGAAGTTGCCCATGGGTTTGAAGTTCCAGGCCAGGGTCGGTATACCCGCCTTGCCTATGCTTTCGATGAGCCGGACAAAAGCGCCAAGTTCTTCGTCCCGTTCCTCCGTGGCCAGCGTGATCCCCTCCAGGACCGGCATGAAGACGGTCTGCAGTTTCAGCCCATGGGACTCGGTCTTTTCCCGGGCCTGTTCGAAAATCCCGGTACTGTCTTTGCCCGCCCGAACGTGCCGTTCGGCTTCAACCTTCCCTCCGGTCCTCAGGTCCAGCTGGATCATGTCCACGCTGATCGCGCGATAGAAACTTAGGGTCTCGTCGTTGAAATCGGACCAGTTTACGACATCATGCAGGTACATCGATCGCCTCCAATGCTGGCGCTGCGGGTTGGACGACTTCCGCTTCGACCTGACCTACGGGACGGTGATCTGGTGATAAGATAGCCCCCCGGGCCAGTGCAGCAATTCGAAAATCGATCAGACACTACGTATTTCCATATTGGGCTAACGCAAAGCGGAATCATGCATTATAATCGGGTAGTCCGGCGCATCCGTAGGCATAGCGCATCCGTAGGCAGAATGCATCCATAGGCTGAGCGCATCCGTAGGCTGAGCGCATCCGTAGACTGAGCGCATCCGTAAACTGAGCGCATCCGAATATCGCGTACGGAAACACGGAGTCAATCCCATCCCATTTCAATCCCGGCAGGCAAACGAAACAGGAGCCTTTCCAATGGCGGAGCGCAACTTGAAACAGCGCATCGGCGCGGGAGAACAGGTCATCGGCGCTAACGTCGGCATGTCCCATACAAGGGAACAGCTTAAAAAGGTAGTAGAGTCCGGTGAGTACGACTTCCTCTGGGTGGACGGCCAGCACAGCGCCTTCAGCGAAGACTCCCTGGTGGAATTCTGCGACAGGGCCGATGCGCTGGACGCCGACGTCATGTTCCGCATCAAGCACACGTTCCACAGCTACCTGGTCGGTAACCTGCTCGACCTTGGGCCCGCCGGGATCGAAGTGCCCCAGGTCGAACTGGAGTCAACGGTGGATGAGGCGGTCGACTTCTTCTACTATCCTCAGCAGGGCATGCGCAGCTGGGGAGGCGGAGCGCGTCGTAAAGTGGATGAGCAGGGCGGCGACCGGCTGGGCTATGCCGAGTGGTGGAACAACTACGGCGTGCTGATGATGCAGCTTGAATCGATACCCGCGGTGACTGGTGCGCGGAAACTGGCCAAAGCGGGTGTGGACTGCCTGTCCTTCGGTCCGAACGATCTCATGTACAGCATCGAAGCCCATCCGCACCACCCTTTCCGCGACGTGGACGACTGCGTCCGGCACGTGGTCGAACAGCTCGCCGGTTCCGGTACGCGGGTGTGTTTCCGGAACCACCCGGCCAGCATGCGGCAGCGGTACGTTGACATGGGTGTGACGGTGTTCCTGGAGAGTCCGTCGCTGTAAGGTTGCCGACGGGTTGAAACCTCCGGCGCCGGCGGAGCCGGTCCCATTGCGGGCACGGCCCTCCCGCATCTGCTATGCGCCGGGACGCCCTCCGGAAACGTCTGATTTCGGATCGAAATCCAGAGACTGCGCCTCGTACATCTTTGCGAATAGACCGCCCTGTTCTACCAGTTCCTTCGGCGTACCCGATTCGGCCAGTCGGCCCTCACTGATTACCAGAACGCGGTCCGCGTGCCGGATCGTGGAAAGGCGGTGGGCGATGACCATGATGGTTCGGCCGGGCCTCGCCCGTTCGACGGCGATTCGGATCTCTTCCTCCGCCAGTGCATCCAGGGCCGAAGTGGCCTCGTCGAGCACGAGAATACCGGCCGAGGTCCGCATGAGCGCACGGGCCATGGCGATGCGTTGCTTCTCGCCGCCGGATAGCAGGATACCGTCTTCTCCCGCCGCGGTAGCGTACCCTTCCGGCAGATTCTCGACGAATTCGTGCAGTGCGGAAGAACGCGCGGCGCGCTCCACCGCCTCGATTTCATAGTCCGCAACAGGGTAAGCGATGTTGTCGGCGAGCGAAGCGTTCCACATGAAAACATCCTGGGGCACGACGGCGATTCGCGACCTGAGAGAGGCCAGCGTCATCTCGCGTACATCCGTTCCGCCTATGGAAATGCTTCCGCTTTCGGGTTCCTGCATCCGGGTCAGCAGGTCGATGATCGTGGTCTTTCCTCCGCCACTCGGCCCCACGATGCCGACGAACTCTCCGCCGTTGACCGTAAAGGAAAGATCCTTCACCTCGTATCCCCGTTCATAACTGAACCATATGTCTGAAAACTCGATAGCCGGAGGCGCAATGTCGATACGTTCCGGATTGCGTCCACGGCCGTATCCTTCCTCTGCGGGAAGCGCGAATAACCCGTCCAGACTCTTCACGGAGACGTCTATGAGCTTCGTGCCGGTATAAGTCGCGATTACGGACCGCAACGCGGCCGAGGCTCTCGGCGTATAGGCCATGACGGCCACGAGACTGCCAATCGTGATATCACCGGCCATGACCTGGAAAGCGCCATATCCGAGGAGGGCGCCCAGGACCAGTCCGCTGATCACTTCGTTCGGAAAGTTGAGCACGATATCGTGGAGGGCCGCCCCGCGCATCTTGATCCGTGCGTGTTTATCTAGTAAATCTCCACTTCGCTTCCTGGTATGCGCCTCCCCGTTGAACAGGCGTATCGTACGAAACGCGCCGACCATCTCGTAGAGGAAGCTCTCGACGGCCTTGCTCTGTTCGTTCGAACGGCGGTCCATTTCCTTCGAGTACCGGGACAGGAACCGGGTGGCGAGGTACGTCGCCGGCATCGCGACGCAGAAAATCACCGCGAGTTCGACATTCAGCAGGAACACCATGACCAGCGTCCCCGCCAGCAAGATCGAGCTTGAAAAGACGGGGAGCAGTTCCTGCGCGATGTACATCTCGCCGATTCGGCCGGTATCCCGCGTAACGCGAAAGACCATGTCCCCCCTGGGGATCTTTTCCAGGGCGTCCAGCCTGGCACGCAGAAGATGGTTCAGGACCGCCTTGCGCAGGGCTAAGGTGACCGACGCCCCGATGCGGACCCGCAGATGACCCTGAAAGTAGGAGAAGGCAATCGCCACCAGCGGTGTGCCGACCATAGCCACCAACAGTCTCCACGCCAGTGTTGTGTCCGACTCAGGGATCGCCGTGTCGAAGAGCATTTTGAAGAACAGGGGCTGGACCAGCATGACCGCCGATCCCGCAAGCATCATGACGACTGCGGCGCCAATAGTATACTTATGTTGATACAGCGTCTGCCGAACGACTTTGGCGGCATGCGCCACCGGTTCACTGTTCCTGTGGACTCGCCTGGCTTTCCGATCGTCTGATGGCATGTCCTCGCTCTCCTAAGGTCGTCGATTCTCACCAGTAGAGCACGAAATCGTACACGGACAGGGATCGTTCCGGCTGATCCCACAAAAAGGCAAAGCCCCCGGCGGCATTTACCACCGGGGGCCTGAACCTGCATACCTCTGGAGCGACCTGCGTCTAACCCTGCCCTGATCCACCGAGGACGTCTTCCAGCTCGTTGACGAACACCTCGAGTTCATCGGGCTTGCCAGTGGTCACCCGCAGGTGATTACTCAGGAGATTAATCTCCCTGGTCCGGTACCCGGAACCGCTCCGTACCATCACGCCGCGTTCCATAAGCGCGGCGCCCATGCGGCGGCTGTCCCGCTTGACGTCCACGATCATGTAATTGCCGTGGCTCGGTGTGTATGCCAGTCCCAGACGGTCGAATTCGGCGGACAGGTAGTCCTTGCCGTCGCTCACGACCTCTTTCGTACGGGCTACGAACTCGTGATCGTCCAGGGCCGCGAGGGCCGCGTGCATGCCCAGGGTGCTCAGTCCGCCGCCGAAGAACCCCATGTGCGCCATCAGCATATCCATCATGCGCTGGCTGCCGATCGCGTACCCGATACGCATGCCGGCCAGGCCGTAGATCTTGGAAAAGGTGCGTGCGACGACCACGTTGTCTCGCTCCAAGGCGAGTTTCGCGGCATCCCGGTAGTCCGGATCCCGGACGAAGTGGATGTAGGCCTCGTCGATGAGGACGATGGCCTGTTCGGGCGCCGCGTCTACGAGGGACACCAGGTCCTCGTAGGGCACGATCGTTCCCGTGGGATTGTTGGGATTGGTGACGACGATCAGGGATGTTCTCGGAGTGATTGCCGCCTTCATGGCGTCGAGGTCGTGAACGAAGTCGGCCGTCGTGGGTACGCGGACGGTACTGACGTCCTTGCCCATCATCTGAAAAGTCTGAAAACCACGCGCGACCGATCCATAACCCGGGACCGCCTCGATGCACTCCCCGCCATTGCTCGCGGCCATTACGGCCAGCGCCTGAAGTATCGGACCGGAACCAGGCGTGACCATGACCCGGTTCAACTCCCTGAAACGCATGAAGGACCGCATGTCGCTAAAGCTCAGTTCGAAATCCTCGACACCCGGAACGCCGTGTAACTTGTTGAGACGAACGGGCAGATCGACACTGAAATCGTACCGGTTGATCTTGTGCAGGTTTTCGGCAATGGCCGCCACGGCGCGTGGCGAAGCGCCCAGAGGATTCTCGTTGGCTCCGATCTGGACCCGGCCCGGTTCCACGCCGTATCCGCGGACGTCGCCGGCTTTCTTGCCGGTCGCCATGGCCTGCGCGATCTCCCAGGCCGAACCTGAGGCGAGGGCGCCGGCGCCCAGCAGGGCGCCTTTCATGAATCGACGCCGCGTAAACCCGTTTTTTAACACACTCCCGAAACCCATGGTATGAACCTCCATTCAATGATTACTTGCAAACTGCATTGTATCTACAAAGTGAACACCACCTGAGTGTCTGAACCTCCAACTAAAGATTGCCTGCGGATTTTCCACCTTCCATATGTGCAACGCCTGAATTCGACACCTGAATTCGCTACCTGATTTCGCTACCTGATTTCGTCACCTTATGTTGAGCCTTGCCATCTGCGTGACGATGTAGTCGGCGCAGCGGAACGCGAGCGCCTGTATGGTTAGCGTCGGGTTGCTCTTGCCGCTGGTGACGAAAGACGAACCGTCGACGATGAACAGGTTGTCCACGTCGTGGGCCTGGTTGAACTTGTTCACGACCGACGTCGCCGGATCGTTGCCCATTCGGCAAGTCCCCATGAGATGGGCGTCGCCATGAGGCACGAAATTCGGAGAGGCCACGATCCCGTGGGCGCCGGCGGTGTCCAGCAGTTCGCGTGCGCGGTCCCGGAAGAAGTCCCCGAGTTTGTGCTCGTTCGGATGCACGTTGTAAGTCACGCGCGGCACAGGCAGGCCCCACTTGTCGTTTACGTCCGGGTCCAGGTCGATCATGTTGGATTCCTGGGACATGGACTGCATGCTGGTGAGGGCGACCATGTACCGGGTGTAATTGTCCATGATCCACTTCTTGCGGCGGGCGCCCCACCTGCGAAGCCGGGGCATGTTCAGGTTGGCGAAGGAAATGGTTTCGCCGTCACCCCGCGGTTCCAGCACGCCTCCGCCGAAGAAACCGTACTTGTCCGGATCCGGATCGTAGAAATCCTGGATAATGCGTGAGTCCATGACGCCTTTGTACTCATTGAGATCCTGTTCGTAGAATCCCCGCGCGGACTGGTAGTAGTTGAACATCAGGTGCCTGCCCACCTTGCCGCTGCTGTTGGCCAGGCCGTCCGGAAAGAGATTGGACTTCGACATGAGCAGCAGGCGCGGCGTATGCACGCCGTTGCAGCAAACGATTACCGCGCGGGCTTCCAGCCGGTGTTCACGCAGGTCTTTATCCAGATAGACGACGCCCTCGGCCCGGCCATCTTCGTCGACCACGATCTCCCGCACGCAGGCATCGGCCCGAATCTGGCAGTTGCCCGTCCTCAGCGCCTGGGGAATCATGGTAACCAGCATGCTGGACCGCGCGCCGATGGTGCAGACGTAACTTTCGCAGAACCCGCAATTCATGACCGGCGGCCGGCCTCCGTATTCCCGCGAGTTGATTGCCAGCGGCGCCGGATACGAGTGCCATCCCAGCTTCTGGGCGGCCATGTCTGCCAGGGCGCCCGAACTGGTTCGCGGCACCGGCGGCATGGGGTAGGGACGGCGGCGCGGCGGATCGAAGGGATTGGCGCCCGCTAGGCCGGATATCCCGACTTCGTATTCGGCCTTCTCGTAGTAATGTTCCAGGTCCCAGTAGTCGATGGGCCAGTCCTGCACGTCCGCGCCGTCCAGGTCGCCGAAAAGGCTTCGTTCCTTGAAATCGTTCTCGTGCAGACGCCATGAAATACCGGTGTAATGGAGCGTGCTGCCGCCCACCGTGCTTTGCATGTGAATCCCGTGATCTTCGACGGCTTTTTCGTCCGACGACTGCCGGTACGTATTGGGCTGATCGTGGCGATAGATGTTGGGATGGTCATGGTTATTGCTGGCGGGATGCATCGCCTGGAGCTCGTCCTGGTCGAAGTGGCGCGTCTTTTGAAATGATCCCATTTCCATGGCGACCACCTGCAGGCCCTTCGTGCTCAGTTCCTTGGCCATGACCGCGCCGGCGGCGCCTGTGCCGATGACGATGACGTCCGGGCGTCGAATCGTGGGATTGGGCAGGGACATGGGGACTCCGAAACTATGCTTCGCCGACGATTCGACTCTTCATCGGACCGTCATAGGGCTTCCATTCGGGGTATTCGATCTCCGGAATGGTCATGTCGAATTCACTGAAAGGAGGATCGTAGCCAAAAGGCGCGCGTCCTGGAAATCGGATCAGCTTCCATCCGGTCTCGCGATAGTTTCCGCCATACGAGGGATCACTGAACATGCCCTCCATGGTATGCGTGACCAGCATGCGCAGGAAATCCCGGGCGCCCATGGGGGCGTCCCCCGGCCAGTTCCGC